>CAYNFA010000441.1:0-4188 GCA_964396345.1 uncultured Thalassobaculum sp. | reverse complement strand
CGCGCTACATCATCGCCCAGACCCTGATCGTGCGGACTGCCGAGGTCCAGAAGGTCCGCGCCGCCAGCGCCCGGTCCGGCGAGTTGGTCAAGCTCGGCGTGGTGTTCGGCGACAGCGGCGGGCCGAGCTACGCCTTCACCGGCCTCAACGACGTCAAGCCGGCGATGATCGCCGAGGCCACCCGGGCGGCGCGCGCCGGCGCCGAGCAGTTCGCCGCCGACAGCGGCAGCAGCGTCGGCGCCATCCGCCAGGCCAGTCAGGGCGTGTTCACCATCGGACCGCGCGACGGCATCGCCGGCGGCAACCCCGACGCCGAGATCGAGAAGAGCGTCCGCGTGGTGTCGACCATCGAGTTCTTCCTGGTCGAGTAGACGTTGACGGTTGGACGGGTCGCCCGTCTGATCGCCGGATGAACGCCAACTTCATCGACACCCTGCGCGCCACCCTCGGCGGCGACGCCGTGCTGACCGAGCCCGGCGACCGCGCCGGCTATGAAATCGACCTGCTGAAGACCCGCACCGGCCGCGCGCTGGCGGTGCTTCGACCGGGCTCGACGGACGCGGTGGCGCACGCGCTCCGGCTGTGCGCCGGCGCCGGCGTCGCGGTGGTGCCGCAGGGCGGCAACACCGGATTCTGCGGCGGCGCCACCCCGCCCGGCGACGCCTCGGCCGTGGTGCTGTCGACCGAGCGGCTTACCCGGATCCGGGCGGTCGACACGGTGGGCGACACGATGGTCGTCGAGGCCGGGGTGACGCTCGGCGATGCCCGGGCGGCGGCCGAACGCCACGACCGGCTGCTGGCGCTGCACCACGGCGGCATGTCGTCGCGGATCGGCGGCAACATCGCCACCAACGCCGGCGGCAACAACGTCCTGCGCTACGGCATGGCGCGGGCGCTGGTGCTCGGGTTGGAGGTGGTGCTGGCCGACGGGCGGGTGTGGAACGGGCTCAGGGCGCTCGCCAAGGACAACGCCGGCACCGATTTGAAGCAGCTGTTCATCGGCACCGAGGGCACGCTCGGCATCGTCACGGCCGCGGTGCTGAGGCTGCACCCGCTGCCGCGGAGGTTCGCCACCGCGCTGGTCGCCGTGCCGGACCCGGCTGCCGCGATGGCCCTGCTCGCCCGGCTGCGCTCCGAGGCCGGCGAAGCGTTGTCGGCGGCCGAACTCATCCCGCGCGCCGGCCTCGACCTGCACTTCGCGCGGGCCGGCGCCGGGCGCGAGCCCTTCGACCGGCCGCACAGCTGGCAGGTGCTGGTCGAATTGGCCGGTTCCAGCCGATTCCTGGACCTCGCGGGCGCGCTCGAGGCGACCGTCGTCGACGCTCTCGCCGCCGGCGAGGCGACGGACGCGGTGGTGGCGTCCTCGGGCGCTCAGCGGGCGGCGCTCTGGGCGCTGCGCGAGGGGCTGGCGGTGGCGCAGGTCGAGACCCCGGGCAATCTCAAGAACGACACCTCGGTGCCGGTGCCGGCGATCCCCCGCTTCATCCGCGACGCCGAGGCGGCGGCGCGGTCGATCGTGGCGGACTGCGTGCCGATCCCGTTCGGCCATCTCGGCGACGGCAACATCCACTTCAACCTGAACCCGCCGCCTGGAGGCGACCCGGCGGCCTTCGTCCTGCGCTGGCCGGACCTCGTCGCCGCCATCGAGGATACCGCGGTGGCGCTCGGCGGCTCGATCGCCGCCGAGCATGGCCTCGGTCGCGGCAAGGTGGCTGCCGCGCGCCGGGTGAAACCGGCGCTCGACCTCGAGTTGATGCGGCGGCTGAAGGCGGCGCTCGACCCGGACGGAGTGCTGAACCCTGGGGTGATGCTGTAGCGCCGACGAACCCGTGACGCTTGCGCGCGCCCTACCCACGGACGACAGTAACGGGTTGCCAGCGGGCCGCACGGATCGGCCCGGGGGGCGGGCAGGCGTCAATCGGCAAAGGACATCGATCATGACCGGCCCGGTCCCGTCGGAACTCATGTGGCATTCGTTCTACGCGGTCATCAACGCGCTGCCGAAGGTCTGGCCGTTCCGGCATCTGATCCTTGACGACTTCCTGCACCCCGCCCTCTACCGGGCGCTGACCACCGAGGACTACAGCGGAGATCTGGTGCAGCGGAACCAGCCAGGCGGGATCTCGGAAGTCTCGGAGACCCGCCGCTTCGTCCTCAAGATCAATGGCCAGGACGACCTGGCGGCGCTGTCGGCACCATGTCTTGCGCGGTTGTGGGGCACGCTGACCGAGCCGAGATTCGTCGAACTGCTGACCCAGAAATTCGCCGACGACATCGCCCGGCGCCACGGACCGGCGCGCGTGGCGACCACCTGCGCCTTCGAGATGATCGAGGACCGGACCGGCTATGCCCTCAAGCCGCACACCGACACCCGCAACAAGCTGGTCACGGTGCTGATCTACCTGGCCGAGCCGGGCGCCGACGAAGCGCTCGGGACCTCGCTCTACACCATCGAGAATCCGAAGGGCCTCCCCGCCCGGTTCGCCGACAACGCCCGGTTTACCCGGGACGTCATGGGGCTTGTGAGGACCGTTCCGTACCGGCCGAACACGGCGCTGATCTTCGCCCCCGGGGACAACAGCTTCCACGGCGTCGAGGCGGTCGCCGCGGGGACGTCGCGACGGTTGATCCAGTTCCAGGTGAACCGGGACACAGCGGCCTGACCGGCCGAGCGGAGGACAGAATGTCGGATGGAATCGCCGATCAGGTGCGGGCGCACATCAAGACCGCCGAGGACTACGCGCAGAAGCTTCCCCGCATCACCGTCGACGGCAACGGCCGCAAGGTGCTTTTCCGCACGCCGTCGCGGGTGGCCACCCTGCGGGTGGTGTCGCTGTACTCCAAGGAGCCGGAGACGGTTGCCTGGATCGCCGCGATGGACGCGGCCACCGTGCTGTACGACGTCGGCGCCAACATGGGCCTCTACACGATCTGGGCGGCCGCCACCCAGGACGCCACGGTCTACGCCTTCGAGCCCGAGGCCGCGAGCTACGCCACGCTGTGCGGCAACATCTTCGACAACAACCTCGGCCAGCGGGTGAAGGCGTACTGCCTCGGCATCTCCGACATGCCGGGACTGGGCGAGATCATGCTCAGCTCGCTCGAGACCGCCACCAGCGGGCACCAGGTCAACCTCGCCCGGGCGACACCGAGCGCGCCGCACACCGCGCGGTTCCCGCAGGGCGTGGTGACCCGCACGCTGGACGCGCTGGTGTACGAGGACGGCCTGCCCTGCCCGAGCCACATCAAGATCGATGTCGACGGGCTGGAGCACGCCATCATCGACGGCGCCAGCCGGCTGCTGGCCGATCCGCGGCTGCGCAGCGTGCTCATCGAACTCGACCTGAAGAGCCAGTTGCACCTGGACACGATGACCGTCATCGAGGCCGCCGGATTCCGCCGGGACGAGGCCACCTACGAGAAGCTGCTGCAGAAGACCACCGGCGGCAACGCCCTGATCGGCAACATCATCTTCTCGCGGTGAGGCGGCGACGGGCGCCAGCGACGCCGGCCGACGGCGGGCTGACGGCGCTGGACAGCCCGCTTCGGGTGTGACACGCCGTCCGCACCCCTGGTCGCGGGGCGAACCACCCCCCATCTCTCGGCGCATGAGCGACATGGACACCGAACGCAACTCCCTCGGCGGCCGCATGCGCCGCTACGCCCGCGTCGGCGGCGCCGTCGGCGGCTTGGCGGCGCGCGTCGCCGGCGAGCGCTACCTCGGCTGGAGCCTCGATAAGGGGGCGCACGCCTCGGAACTGCGGGTCGCGCTCGGCGGCCTCAAGGGTCCGCTCATGAAGGTGGCGCAGATCCTCTCGACGGTGCCGGATGCGCTGCCGAAGGAATACGTGCAGGAGCTGAGCCACCTGCAGTCGAACGCGCCGGCCATGGGCTGGCCGTTCGTGAAGCGCCGGATGATTACCGAACTCGGGCCCGGCTGGCAGAAGAAATTCGGCTCCTTCGAGCAGGAGGCGGCGTCGGCCGCCTCGCTCGGCCAGGTCCACCGCGCCACCCTCGCCGACGGCACCCGTCTGGCCGCCAAGCTGCAGTACCCGGACATGTCGTCGGCGGTCGAGGCCGACCTGCGGCAGCTGGACTGGATCTTCTCGATCTACCGGCGCTACGACAAGGCGATCGACACCAGTCAGATCCACGCCGAGCTGTCGGCCCGGCTGCGCGAGGAGCTGG
>CAYNFA010000440.1:0-4189 GCA_964396345.1 uncultured Thalassobaculum sp. | reverse complement strand
GCCGGCGCGGTCGCGGTCGAGCGCTTCATGAAGCACTATTATCTGACGGCGAAGGACGTCGGCGACCTGACGCGGATCTTCTGCGCCGCCATCGAGGCCCAGCACAAGCGCCGGCGACCGTGGTTCAGGCTGGCCCGGCTGCTGTCCGAGGAACGGTTCGGCGACTTCAAGATCGAGGCTGACCGGATCACCGTGGTCGACGACGAGGCGTTCGCCCGCGATCCGGTCAACATCATCCGGATGTTCCACGAGGCCCAGGCGCGCAGCGCCATGGTGCATCCGCACGCCCTCCGGTTGATCACCCAGAACCTGCACCGCATCGACGCCGATCTCCGCCGCGACCCGGAGGCCAACCGGCTGTTCCTGGAGATCCTGACCGGGCACCGCGACCCGGCCCCGACCCTGCGGCGGATGAACGAGGCCCGGGTGCTCGGCAAGTTCGTGCCGGATTTCGGTCGCGTCGTCGCGCAGATGCAGTTCGACATGTACCACCTGTACACGGTCGACGAGCACACCCTGGTCTGCCTGTCGGTGCTGCACGCCATCGAGGCCGGCGACCTCAAGGAGATCGCGCCGATCGCCACCGAATTGGTCCACAAGGTGCTGTCGCGGCGCGCGCTCTACGTGGCGGTGCTGCTGCACGACATCGCCAAGGGCCGCGGCGGCGACCACTCGGTGATTGGCGAGCGCGTCGCCCGCCGGCTGTGCCCGCGACTGGGGATGAGCGAGGAGGAGACCGACACCGTCGCCTGGCTGGTGCGCTGGCACCTGATCATGTCGAACACAGCCTTCAAGCGCGACGTCAACGACCCGAAGACGGTCGAGGACTTCATCCAGGTCGTGCAATCGCCCGAGCGTCTGCGGCTGTTGCTGGTGCTGACCGTCGCCGACATACGCGGTGTCGGCCCGCATGTCTGGAACGGCTGGAAAGCCCAGCTGCTGCGCGACCTCTACTACCGGGCCGACGAGGCGCTGTCGGGGGATTCGGTCCGGCGCGGCACCGCCGCCCGCATCGAGGCGGCCAAGCGCCGCCTGGCCGACGCCCTGCCGGAATGGCGGGCCGACGAGGTCGAGGAGCATCTCGCGCTGGGGTACCCGGCCTACTGGCTGGCGTTCGACAGCGCCACCCACGCCCGGCACGCCCGCCTGGTGCGGCAGGCGATGCACGACGGCGCCCATCTCGCGGTCGACACCCGGGTCGACGGCGCCCGCGCCGTCACCGAGGTGACGGTCTACGCCACCGACCATCCGGGGTTGTTCTCGCGGATCGCCGGCGCCATGGCCGCCACCGGCGCCGACGTGGTCGACGCCCGGATCTTCACGTTGTCGAACGGGATGGCGCTGGACGCCTTCATGATCCAGGACGAGGACGGCCGGGCCTTCGACCGGTCCGACCGCATCGCCAAGCTGGTGTCGGCGATCGAGCGCGCGCTCGGCGGCACGCTGCGGGTCGACAAGGCGATCGAGGCGCGCAAGCCGGCGATCGGTCGGCGCACACGGGCGCTCCGGATCCCGCCAAGGGTGCTGATCGACAACAAGGCGAGCGTGACCCACACCGTCGTCGAGGTGAACGGCCGCGACGAGCCGGGGGTGCTCTGGCGCATGACCCGGGCGCTGGCCGGCGTCGGCGTGCAGATCCACTCGGCGTCGATCTCGACCTACGGCGAGCGCTTCGTCGACGTGTTCTACCTAAAGGACGTGTTCGGCTTGAAGATCGACAGCAAGAGCAAGCTCGAGGACATCCGCAATGCCCTGCTGAAGGCGCTGGGGGCGGCGGAGACCCGCAAGGCGGCGTGACCCCGCCGCGGTCCCGCCCCGATCGCCCGCTATCCGATCGCCCGCTATCCGACCGTCCTCGAATCACGTAGACGCCACGCCATGTCCCTCGTCCGCGCCATCGCCACCGTCGGCGGCTTAACCCTGGTCAGCCGTGTGACCGGCTTCGGGCGCGACATCCTGATCGCCGCGATCCTGGGCGCCGGGCCGGTGGCCGACGCCTTCTTCGTGGCCTTCAAGCTGCCGAACTTCTTTCGCCGCCTGACCGGCGAGGGCGCCCTCACCGTCGCCTTCGTGCCGATGTTCGCCGGCGCGCTCGAGGCCGAGGGCCGCAAGGCGGCGCTGGCGTTCGCCGCCGAGGTCCAGGCGGTGCTGGTGGCCGGCCTGGTGGCGTTCGTGCTGGCGGTCCAGATCCTGATGCCGTGGGTGATGCTGGTGCTGGCCCCGGGCTTCGCCGACGACCCCGAGCGGTTCGGCTTGGCGGTCGAGCTGACCCGCGTCACCTTCGTCTATCTGCCGCTGATCTCGCTGGTGGCGCTGTGGGGCGGCATGCTGAACAGCCTCGACAAGTTCTGGGCGATGGCGGCGGCGCCGATCCTGCTGAACCTGACCTTGATCGCGGCCCTGATCCTGGTCGCCGACCGGATGGCGACGCCGGGGCACGCGCTGGCCTGGGGTGTCGCCGTCGCCGGCATCGCCCAGGCGCTGTTCCTCGCCGAGACCTGCCGGCGCGCCGGGGTTTTGCCGCGGCTGCGGCGGCCGCGCCTGACGCCGGAGGTGCGGCGGCTGCTGACCCTGATCCTGCCGGCGGCGCTCGGCGCCGGGGTGGTCCAGGTCAACCTGCTGATCGACGTGATCCTGGCGTCGCTGCTGCCGGCGGGGTCGGTGTCGTTCCTGTACTACGCCGACCGGGTGGTGCAGTTGCCGCTCGGCGTGGTCGGGGTGGCGATCGGCACCGCCATGCTGCCGATGCTGGCCCGACAGGTTCGTTCCGGTAACGAGACGGAAGCCGCGAACACCCAGAACCGGGCGATCGAGATGGGATTGCTGCTGACCCTGCCGGCGGCGGCGGCGCTGGCGGTGATCGCCGACCCGCTGACCGCGGTGCTGTTCGAGCGCGGCCGGTTCACCGCCGCCGACGGCGACGCCACGGCGGCGGCCATGGCGGCGTTCGCGGCCGGGCTGCCGGCCTTTGTGCTGATCAAGGCGTTCCAGCCCGGCTTCTTCGCCCGGCGCGACACCGCGACGCCGGTCAAGATCGCGATTGTCGGGGTGGCCGCCAACCTGGCCTTCAACCTCGCCCTGATGCCGATTTTCGCCCATGTCGGCATCGCGCTCGCGACCACGCTGGCGGCCTGGCTCAACGCCGGCCTGCTGGCCTGGATGCTGGCCAGGCGCGGGCATTTCAGCCCCGACCCGCGGCTGCGCGGCCGGGCGGTGCGGATCGCCGCCGCGGTCGCGGTGATGGCGGCGGCGGTGTGGGCGGTCGAGCGGCTGCTGGCGCCCTGGCTGACCGCCGGCACGCTGGAGGGGGCGGCGGCCCTGGCGGCGGTAATCGCGGCCGGGCTGACCGTCTACGCGCTCGCCGCGACCCTGCTCGGCGCCGCCCGTCCGTCCGAGCTGAAGGCGGCGCTGCGCCGGCGGGGTTGATTGGCGCGCTTGATTGGCGCGCTTGATTCCGGCCCTCCGGACAGGGATAAACCGAAGCCCGATCAACCACGCCTATCGCGAGTTCCCCATGCGACGCATCTTCTCCGGCATCCAGCCCTCCTGCAACCTGACCCTCGGCAACTACCTGGGCGCGATCCGGAACTGGTCACACCTGCAGCGTGAGAAGAGCTACGAGTGCATCTTCTGCGTGGTCGACCAGCACGCCATCACGGTGCCGCAGGACCCCAACGAACTGCGCCGGGCCACCCGCGAGGTCGCGGCCGGCATGATCGCCGGCGGCGTCGATCCCGACGACTGCATCCTGTTCAACCAGTCCTTCGTCCCCGAGCACGCCATGCTGTCGTGGGTGTTCAACTGCGTGGCCCGGGTCGGCTGGCTCGGCCGGATGACCCAGTTCAAGGAGAAGGCCGGCAAGGACCGCGACAACGCGACGGTCGGGCTGTTCGCCTACCCGACCCTGATGGCCGCCGACATCCTGGCCTACAAGGGCACCCACGTGCCGGTCGGCGACGACCAGAAGCAGCACCTGGAACTGACCCGAGACATCGCCCAGGCCTTCAACTCGATGTTCGGGGTCGATTTCTTTCCGCTGCCGGAGCCGCAGATCTTCGGCGCCGCGACCCGGGTGATGAGCCTGCGCGACGGCACCAAGAAGATGAGCAAGTCGGATCCCTCCGACATGTCGCGGATCAACATGACCGACGACGCCGACGCCATCGCCCAGAAGATCCGCAAGGCCAAG
>CAYNFA010000439.1:0-4208 GCA_964396345.1 uncultured Thalassobaculum sp. | reverse complement strand
CTCGACGCCTACGGACCGGTGACCGACAACGCCGGCGGCATTGCCGAAATGGCCGACCTGCCGGCTGAGGTCCGCAAGGTGACCGACGCGCTCGACGCGGTCGGCAACACCACCAAGGCGGTCACCAAGGGCTACGCGATTGGTTCCGCCGGCCTCGCCGCCCTGGTGCTGTTTGCGGCCTATGTCGAGGATCTCAAGCACTATTTCCCGGACCTTGAGGTCACCTTCCGGCTCCAGGACCCGTACGTGGTGGTCGGCCTGTTCATTGGTGGCATGCTGCCGTACCTGTTCGGTGCGCTCGGGATGCAGGCGGTCGGACGCGCCGGTGGCGCGGTCGTGGAGGAAGTTCGCAGGCAGTTCCGCGAGAAGCCGGGGATCATGGCCGGGACCGACAAGCCCGACTATGCCCGGTGCGTGGACATGCTCACCAAGGCTGCGATCAAGGAGATGATCGTTCCGTCCCTGCTGCCGGTGCTGGCCCCTCCGGTCGTGTACTTCATCATCCTGTGGGTCGGCGGTCAGGCTGCGGCGTTCACCACGGTCGGCGCCATGCTTCTCGGCACCATCGTGACCGGCATCTTCGTCGCGATCTCGATGACCGCGGGCGGCGGCGCCTGGGACAACGCCAAGAAGTACATCGAGGACGGCCATCACGGCGGCAAGGGTTCCGAGGCCCACAAGGCCGCGGTGACCGGCGACACGGTCGGCGATCCCTACAAGGACACCGCCGGTCCGGCCATCAACCCGATGATCAAGATCATCAATATCGTGGCGCTACTGCTGCTGGCGGCGCTCGCCCATTGACGACGGGACGAACGTCTTGACGTCGAAGGCCCCGGGGACGATATCCCCGGGGCCTTTCACTTTTGGGGGGAGCGCTTCGAGAAAGACTACTGATTGTCGGTCGTGTTGAAGCGGCCAATGTTGCCGATCAACTGCTTGATCAACGTCACGCGTTGGCCGGCGGTCGGCGTCTCACGAGTTACGAAGGCGACCTTGCTGCCGTCGTCGAGATCCAGTGAGCCGATCGACTTGACCGTGCCGGCCGGCTCGAAGTCGACGTAGACCACCTTCCGCTCGACGGTCTCCGGTCGGTAGAACGCCTGCCGCTTGGTCTTCTGGCCGATATAGTACCAAGTCGGCTCGTTGAAGTTGCCGCGCGTCGATGGTGACCCGAGCAGGCTCAGAACCGTGGACTGGTCGCTTCGCCCAGGTTCAAGCTTGGCGAGGGCGTCTGGATCCACCAGGTTTCCGTGCGTGGCGACCTGCGGCGAGCAGGCAGCCAGGCCGGCGATCGTTAGGGCTGCGAGGGCATGGCGAAATCGCATGAGGGGCATGGAATCGGTCGATCGTGGTAAGGATCGGGTCAGCGCCGACGAATGGCGCCCCGATGACATGGGAGAGAAATGGTTTTCGAGCGGCTTTTCAAGTGGCGTCGTCCACGACACCCGGCCGAGGCGCTGTATTCGGCCCTTGTCGATCAGGCGCGTCACCCGGCCTTCTACACGTCCTACGGCGTGGTGGACGGCTTTGAGGAACGATTCGATCTGCTGGTCCTGCACGCGCACTTGGTGATCCGACGGCTGTCGGCCGACGGCAGGGCAGACTTGGCGCAACGGACATTCGACACCCTGTTCCTGGACATGGACCGAACCCTTCGTGCCATGGGTGTCGGCGATATGAGCGTCGGCAAGCGGGTCAAGGACATGGTCAGGGCCTACTATGGCCGGACCGCGGCCTACGAGGCTGCCTTGACCGTCGGTGACGGCAACGCGCTTGCGACCGCGATAGCTCGCAACATCTTCGGCTCGTCCGTGGTTGGCGAGGGAGCCCAGCGGTTGACTCGGCAGGTGCGCGCCACGATCGATGCCCTTGCCAGCCAGCCGGTGATCGAGATCGCCGAAGGGCAGCCGCGATTCCCCGATCCGGAGACGACCGCGTGACCGACCAGTTGCCCGAGCTTTCCCACGCGCTTCGCCTCGACGGCATTGGGTCGGCGACGATCAGCGTCTCGTTGCGGCCGGCATCCGAGGCGAGGACGGCTTTGGCACGACGATTCGAGTTACTGGGCGTCGACCGTTTCGAAGCCGACCTGACCGTGCGGCGGCGTCGGGGCAATGGCTGGATCGAACTGGCGGGCGTCGTGTCGGCGACGGTGATCCAGAGCTGCGTGGTTACCACCGACCCAGTGCCGGCCATGCTCACCGTCGAGGTCCTGGAGTTGTTCGACGATTCCGGCGAGGTCCGGCCCGAGGAAATAGACCTGGACTTCACATCCGACACCCCCGAACCGGTCGACGGAGAGTTCCTGGAGGTGGGCGAGATCGCGGCGCAGGCATTCGGCCTCGCGCTTGACCCGTATCCCCGCACACCTGGAGCCGAGGCCGCCATCACGGCTGTCGGGGAGGCCTGCGAACCGGCCTCTTCACCGTTCGGCAAATTGGCGGCGCTCAACGCTTCTGCTGTCAGGAAAAGGTAACGTTCTTGTCGTATTGCCGAAACATACCTTATGAAGCAGCGGGGGCCGATCATCGACGTCAGGTGTCGACACGGGTAAAGTCCCGGTGCCGAGACGGCGTCGGCTTCCGTACAGCTCCATCGGCCAACGCGCGGAACAGGCGCAACGGCGAGGACTGGCGGAACGCTGATCGGATTGGGATGAGGATCTGGCGGTGTCACGCACTCTGACGGTCGCGGTTGACGCGATGGGTGGCGACAAGGCTCCGGACATGGTGATCCGAGGGGCTGATGTTGCGCTTGAGCGCGATCCGCATCTTGATTTCGTCCTTGTGGGCGATGAGAAGCGCATCGGGACGCTGGTCGAGAAGACCCGGCGCCTAAAGAAGCGGAATCCGGTCATCATCCACACCGACAAGGCGATAGGCGCGGCCGACAAGCCGTCCGTCGCGCTGCGCACCGGCCGGGGCTCCAGCATGCGAATGGCGATTGACGCCGTTGCGGAGGGGCGGGCCGACTGCGTGGTGTCAGCGGGCAACACCGGCGCCCTGATGGCCATGGCGAAGTTCGTGCTTCGGCCGGTGCCGGGCATCGACCGACCTGCCATTGCCGGCGTCTTTCCGACCCTGCGCGGTGAGAGCGCCATGCTCGATCTCGGCGCCAACATCGATTGCGATGCGACCAACCTGGTCCAGTTCGCGATCATGGGGCAGATCTTCGCGCGCACCGTCCTTGGTCTGGAGCGTCCAGTGGTCGGGCTGCTGAACGTCGGAAGCGAGGAGCAGAAAGGCCACGAGGCAATTCGTGAAGCGGCGACTATATTGCGAAATATCAAAGATATGCCATTCGACTTTCATGGATTCGTTGAAGGCGACGACATTCCGTCGGGAACCGTCGACGTGGTCGTCACGGACGGATTCTCCGGCAACATCGCTCTCAAGACGGCGGAAGGCACCTCGCGTCTCATCGGTCAGTTCCTGCGGGACGCGTTCCGCAGTTCCCTGATGTCGAAGGTCGGGTATCTTCTGGCGCGGTCGGCGGTCGGGCAGTTGCGCCAGCGCATGGATCCGAGACGCTACAACGGGGCGGTGTTTCTCGGGCTCAACGGCATCGCCGTGAAAAGCCATGGGGGAACCGATGCACTCGGGTTTGCGAACGCCATCGGGGTTGCTGCCGACATGGCGAGGCACGGCTTTCTCGAAACAGTGAAGACGGAGCTGGCAGCGGCCGGCGTCAACAAGACGAGCGAGGATCGGAAGGTGGTGGCGACGGCATGACGAGACGCACGCTTCTGATCGGGTCCGGCAGCTATCTGCCGGAACGGATATTGACCAACGCCTAATTGGCGGCGCGGGTCGAGACCTCGGACGAGTGGATCCGGCAGCGCACCGGAATCGGCCAGCGTCACATCGCGGCGGAGGGAGAGTTCACCAGCGACTTGGCAACGCGGGCCGCCGCCCGGGCGCTGGACCACGCCGGCTTGACCGCCGACGACGTGGACGTGATCGTGCTCGCGACCACCACGGCGGACGAGACCTTCCCGGCGACGGCCACCAAGGTGCAGGCGAACCTACGGGCCACCAACGCCTTTGCGTTCGACATTCAGGCGGTGTGTGCGGGATTTGTCTACGCCCTGGCAGTGGCCGACAACTTCTTGAAGCTCGGGCAGGCACGCACTGCCCTGGTCATCGGCGCCGAGACGTTCTCGCGGCTCCTCGACTGGCAGGATCGCTCGACCTGCGTTCTTTTCG
>CAYNFA010000438.1:0-4215 GCA_964396345.1 uncultured Thalassobaculum sp. | reverse complement strand
GGGGTCTCCGACGACCGCTTCGCCAACGATTACTACCGCCCGCTGCCGGACACCCGCCTGCTGTGGGGCGGCCGGATCAGCCGATGGACCGATCCTCAGGCGCTGTCGGACACCATGATGGGCGATTTGCGGCGGGTCTACCCCCAGCTCTCCGATCTCAGGGCCGAGGTCGCGTGGCCGGGAACCATGGGCTACGCGGTACACAAGATGCCCCAGATCGGCCGGCTGCGCCCGGGAGTGTGGTACAGCCAGGGCTATGGTGGCCATGGCATGGCGGCGACGACCATGGGCGGCGAACTGGTGGCCTCGGCGATCGCCGAGGAAGACGAGCGCTGGCGGATGTTCCAGCCGTTCGGACTGATTCCCGCCGGTGGTCGGCTGGGGACATGGTACGCCCAGGCCGTTTACTGGAGCTATCAGGCGCGCGATGCCTGGAACCTGTGGCGACAAGGCGCGGGGCGGTAGTCGGCCCGCGCCGGCCTTGCCTGGCCGACGGACAGAACGCTACACCGCTGCCACAAGCGAACGGACGGATCGACCGTGACATCGCCCGACACAGCCGCTCCCAGGAGTGGTCCTGCCCAGCCGATTGGCCTGATCGGCCTCGGCACCATGGGCCGCAACCTGGCCCTCAACCTCGCTGACCACGGCACGCCGCTGTTCGCCTGGGAGCGCGATCCGGATTTGGCGGCCTTGGCCCGCGATCAGTTGCCTGACGGAACGGTCTGGGCCGAAAGCCCGGCCGCCCTCGCCGCCGCCCTGCCGGCTCCCCGCACAATCCTGCTGATGGTCACCGCCGGTGCGGCGGTCGACGCGGTGGTCGCCGCGTTGCTCCCCTCGTTGTCGCCGGGCGATGTGGTCCTGGACGGCGGCAACGCCGACGCCCGCGACACCGCCCGCCGGCAGGCCGGGCTTGCCGGCACCGGGGTCGAGCTGATCGGCCTCGGGGTCTCCGGCGGCGAAGAGGGCGCCCGCTTCGGTCCGGCGCTGATGGCCGGTGGGTCGGCGTCTGCCTGGGCCCGGGTGGCCCCTGTCCTGGGCACCATCGCTGCGCGATCGTCCGACGGCACACCATGCTGCGCGCTGCTCGGCGCCGGCGCCGCCGGACACTTCGTCAAGACGGTGCACAACGGCATCGAGTACGCCGTGATGCAGGCGCTGGCCGAGACTTACGACCTGATGCGCCATGGTCTCGGCATGACGCCCGACGCCATTGGCGACGTGTTCGAGCGCTGGAACCGCGGATCGTTGGAGAGCTATCTGGTCGAGATCGCCGCAGACGTCGTTCGCACCCGCGACGACGACGGCGCACCACTGCTCGACAAGGTGGTCGATTGTGCCGGTCAGAAAGGCACCGGGCGCTGGGCGTCGTTGGCGGCGCTCGACTACGGCGCCCCGGCACCGACCATTGCCGAGGCGGTGTTCGCGCGCGCGGTGTCGGCGCGCGGCGACGACCGCCGGGCCCTCGCCGTCCCGCCGTCGCCGGTGGTCCTGTCGCTCGATGATCTCGAGGCCGGACTGGAAGCCGCCACGCTGGCGGCGTTTGTCCAGGGGTTCGACCTGATCGCGGCGGCTGACGCGGCGGAAGGCTGGTCGGTCGACCAGGCTGCCGTCGCCCGGGTCTGGCGGGCCGGTTGCATCCTGCGGGCCGCCCTGCTCGACCGGTTGGCCAAGGCGGCGCGCACGGTGCCGCCTGGCGCGCTGCTGTTGAGGGCAACGGACCTTGGAGCCGAGATGCGAGCCGCCTTGCCCGGCCTGCGTCGAACCGTCGCGGCGGCGGCGGTCGGCGGCATCGCGGCGCCGGCGATGATGTCGGCGCTGGCCTGGGTCGACGGCATGTCCCGGGAGCGGGTGCCGGCGGACTTCCTGCAGGGCCTGCGGGACCGGTTCGGCGCGCACCGATTCGAGCGAACCGACCGTCCTGGCAGCCATCACGCCGAGTGGAGAGGCCATTGAGCGTCGTCGTCCTGATGGGGGTGTCGGGAGTGGGCAAGAGTACCGTCGGTCGACGCCTCGCCGACGCGCTCGGCTATGGCTACGCCGAAGGCGACAGCTACCACCCGGCCGCCAACGTCGAGAAGATGCGGGCCGGTCAACCGCTCGACGACGCCGATCGCTGGCCGTGGTTAAGGGCGATCGCGGCTGATATCGACCGCTGGCTCGCCGACGGCACCGGCATGGTGGTGGCCTGCTCGGCCCTCAAACGTGCGTACCGCGACCTGCTGATCGGCGATCGGCCGGACGTGCGTCTTGTCCAACTCACCGGCGAGGAAGCGCTGATCCGCGACCGCATCGCCGCGCGGCGGCACGAATACATGCCCCCGGGCCTGCTGGTCAGCCAACTCGCGACCCTGGAATCGCCGGGCGCCGACGAGCGACCGATCATGATCGACGTGCGGGAAGATCCCGATGCCTGCGTCGAGGCGATCCGCATCGCCCTCTCCCGCGGGCACTGATTCACGGGCGCTCGACCAGCGGGCCGATCCGCTCCACCAGATCCTCGGCGATCACGCTCGGCCCGGCGGCAAGGCCGGCCTCGCCGTGAATCCAGGCGCCGGCCGAGGCTGCCTCGAAGGCTGGCACGCCGCGTGCCAGAAGGCCGCCGATCAAGCCAGCAAGCACGTCGCCGGAACCGGCGGTCGCCAGCGTCGGCGGCGCGTTGTCGACCAGGACGGCACGACCGTCCGGAGCCGCGACCACGGTGTCGGCTCCCTTCAGCAAGACCACCGCGCCGAGCCGCGCCGCTGCCGCGCGTGCCGCCACGAGCTTGCCGGCTGCCAGATCGAGGTCCGGGAGCAGTCGCCTGAATTCGCCCTCGTGCGGGGTCAGCACGACCGGACCCGTAATCCGAGATGCGAGATCCGAGGCGGCCCCGGCGAAGGCGCCGATGCCATCGGCGTCGATCAGCACGGCCCGACCGGTCGACAGGACCGCCGACACCAGGGCGCGCGGCTTCTCCCCGTCACCCAGGCCCGGCCCCACGACCACGGCGGAGAAGCGGGGATCCGCCAGCAGCGCTGCCAGCGCTTCCGCCCCGGCCACATCCCGCACGATGGCGCCCGGCGCACCGTTGGCGTAGAGCGCGCTCGAGCCCGGCGGCACCGCGGCGGTCGCGAGCCCGACACCAGAGCGTCGGGCGGCTGCGAGCGCCAGACGGGCCGCCCCCGCCATCGCCCCGCCGACCACCACGACGTGGCCGCGCCGATACTTGTGGTCCGAGGGCGTGCGCCCCGCCAGCGACCCGCGCCAGGCCGGCGGGGCGTCGACGGCGGTGCGCGGATCGATCGACTCGAGCGCCGCCGCCGGAATGCCGATGTCGCAGACCCGTAGTGTCCCGCACAGCGAACGCCCGGGCAGCAGCAGGTGGCCGGGCTTGCGCCGGAAGAAGGTTACCGTCAGGTCGGCCGGGGCGGCGACGCCACGCACCAATCCGGTGTCGCCGTCGACGCCGCTCGGGACATCCACCGCCACCGAAACGACGCGTCCCGCCGCCACCAGCCCAGCCAGCGCGCTCACCGTCTCGCCAGCGGGCCCGTCCAGGTCGCGTGTCAGTCCGGCCCCGAACAGCGCGTCGACCACCAGGGCGGCCCCGTCCAGCGCCCCCACGCCGACGGTTTCTACCGGCCCCATCCATTGGGTCCTCGCCCAGGCGGCATCGCCGCGCAGCCCGTCCGAATCACCCAGGGCCGCTACCCGCACGTCCCAGCCATGGTCCGCCAGGTTACGGGCGACCACCCAGCCATCGCCGCCGTTGTTGCCCGGTCCCGCCAGCACCAGAGCCGGCCGCGGGCGATAGCGCCGGCGGATTGCCACGGCCACGGCGGCACCGGCGGACGCCATCAGGGAGATGCCGCTGATGCCGCCGGCGATCGCGATGCCGTCGGCGCGCGCCATCTCGGCGCAGGTCAGCAGCAGTTCGGTACCGTCCGGGAAGACCGTCATGGCTCGCCTTGACCGTTCGGGCGACGCTATCGCTCCAGAGCGGTGGTGGAAAGCCTGCACGAAAGATAGTGGGGCGAGTGATGGGGATCGAACCCACGGCCTCCAGAGCCACAATCTGGCGCTCTAACCAACTGAGCTACACCCGCCATCCGTCCGCCCGGCCGGAGCCGTGCGAGGCCGGTTTGCTATCCCAGCACCCCGGCCCCGTCAACAGAAATGCCGCATTCTCCGAAATACCGTCAGCCGAGATACTCCGTCAGCCGGTCGACCGCG
>CAYNFA010000437.1:0-4218 GCA_964396345.1 uncultured Thalassobaculum sp. | reverse complement strand
CGAGTCTTCGGTCGACCGGTCGACCAGTTCTCCCAGGCGCCGCTCGACCAGCTGAAGGCGCAGCGGGTTCGCCGCCAGCCAGCGCGGCGCATGAGTACGGACCGTCTCAACCGACGGATCCTCGGTCACGAAACGTCGTGTGCGGGAACCATCGCGGTCCGGCCCCAGCCGGGCGATCAACTCGATCGCAACCCAGGCGAACCACCAGCGCCATGGATCGGCCCGCAGCACGCCGTCGTCGTAGATGTCCTGCATGTAGTGCAGGGTGACCATCGGAGCGTCCGGCTTGAGCCGCACGATCTGCGGCGGTAGCGCCGTCACGGTGAGCACCCGAAGGTGCTTGTCCGGTGGTTGCTTGCGGCCCGGAGTCGACAGGATGCCGACTTCGCGCTGCATCGCCTCGAGGTCGCGCACATCGAACCAATGGCGGAGCGCCATGGCCACGCCACGAATTTGGTCGTCGAGGTCTAAGTCACGTTCCATGCGGTTACCGGCTGCGGCATTCACCTTGCCTATGATAGCCGCGAAAGCTAACGTGCGCTTGCCGGGGAGAGGCGAGAACGACGGTCGGGCGGGCAGGCCCGGTCCACACACGTAGCCGACGGGGGAATCCTGATGCCAGACGACGCCAGGGGTTGGGCGGATCGCCTGAAGGGTGCCTTTCGTCGAATCTTTCCGGAACGGCAAATCATCGTCCGGACCGATGGCGAGACCAGCTACATTCGTCTGACCGCGACTCTGCAGTTAGCCGTGCTTGCCTGCTGGCTTCTGGTAGCCGGCTGGGTCGGCTTCGCGACGGTCGGGTTCTACACGCAGGGATCGATGATCCTTGCCAAGAACGAGGCGATCGACCGCTCCCGGCACGCGTATCGCAAGCTCATCGACCAGGTGTCCGACTACCAGCTCTCGATCGTCGGCATTACCCGCGACCTTAAGGAGACCGAGGCGCACCTGCGGCGCCTGTTCAGCCAAAACGAGGCGCTGAAGCAGGATCTCAGCTCGACCGCCGTGGCGTTGCGTACCTCCGAGGGCGAACGCGCGCGGATCGCGTCCTCGCGCGTCGCTCTCGGCGACCAGCTTGAGCTTCTGGGGTCGGAACTGCGGCAGATGACGGGCAAGAACAACGCGCTTGAGGCGCACATTGGAACCTTGCGCCGCCACCTTGAGACCATCGAGGCCGAGAAGGCCGGGATTGCGGCGGAGCGGGCCGCCCTGGACGATCAGCTCTGGTCTCTCCACAACGAGCTCGAATCCTCGAACTCCAAGGTCGCGCTTCTGCAGAGCAACGTGAAGGCCCTGAAGGGCGACCTTCGAACGGTCATCCTCGAGCGTAGTGCCATCGCCTCGGACAACGACGGCCTGCGCGGGCAGATCATGGCGATGCAGCGCGCCATCGAGGACGAACGCGATACCCACCGCGCCGAGCTGCGGCGGATCGCCGACCGGGCCCAGGACAACATCAAGACCGTCGAGGAGGTCATTCGACGGACCGGTCTGAAGCTCGACACGATCGCGCCGCTGCCGTCCAAGCAACTGATGGGGCAGGGCGGGCCATTCGTACCCTATCACCCCGACATGACGTCCGAGGACGACGATACCGTCCGGGGCTCGTTAACCAAGCGCCTCGACCGTTGGGAAACCCTCCGCGATGTGTTCGTGGCGCTGCCGTTGGTGCCGCCGCTCGCCGACTTCCGGATCTCAAGCGGCTACGGGGCCCGCGTCGACCCCTTCAACGGCCGCAGGGCGATGCACGACGGCGTCGATTTGGCGGGGCCGTACAAGCAGCCCGTCACCGCCACTGCCGACGGCAAGGTGGTGTTCGCCGGACGCCGCAGTGGGTATGGGCGCGTGGTTGAGATCGAGCATGGCCACGGGTTGATGACACGCTACGCCCATTTGGCCAAGGTGCTGGCGCGACGTGGCGAGACCGTTACCCTTGGCCGCACGATCGGGCTTCTCGGATCGAGCGGGCGGAGCTCTGGTCCGCACGTTCATTACGAGGTTCGCTACAACGGCAGGTCGCTCAATCCGGCCAAATTTTTGAAGGCGGGCTCCTATGTTCAGTCAAAAGAAGCCAACTAAGAACGACGTCGCGGCCCCCAAGCCGGCGGCGCCTTCGATTATCAGCTCGGACCTGTCGATCAACGGCAACCTGACCAGCGGTGGCGACATCCAGGTCGACGGAACCGTCGAGGGAGACATCGTTTCGAAGAAGCTGACGGTCAGCAGTTCGGCCACGGTGCGCGGCGCCATCGAATGCGAAACGGTGGTGATCGCGGGTTCGGTGACCGGGCAGATAAAGGCCCGCCACGTCACACTCATCAAGACGGCGCGGGTCATCGCCGACGTGGTTCAGGAACGGCTCTCGATCGAGCCGGGCGCGTTCTTCGAGGGCAATTGCCGCCACTTCCCGGCCGAGGCCGAGAAGCGGGTGCTGCCGCGGCTGGAGCCGATCAAGCCCGCGGTGCATCGCGACGGCGAGCCGACGATGGTGGCCGAGGCCGCCACCTGATCCGGGCTGAGCGCTAGCTTTCCAGAGCCCGACGAAACAGGTCCGGATCGACGTTTCCGCCGGACGCCACGGCGACGATTGTGCGTCCGGCCATCGGCAGTTTTCCGGACAGCGCCGCCGCAATCGCGACCGCGCCGCCAGGCTCTACCACCAGCTTCAGGCTTTCGAACGCGGTACGCATCGCGATCCGTACCTCGTCGTCGTCGACTGCGAGGCCGCCCGCCAGCAGGCGTTGGTTCAGGGCAAACGTGATTACGCCGGGGGTCGGGGACAGCAGGGCGTCGCAGATAGACCGAGCGCCAGCCGGGTTGGCCAAGCGGGTGCCGGCCGAAAGCGACCGTCGGGTGTCGTCGAACGCTTCCGGTTCGACGCACCACACCGCCACACCGGGGGCGAGTTCAGACAAGGCGAGGGCAGTCCCGGACACCAGGCCACCGCCGCCACAGCACACCAGCACCGCGTCCGGCCGAATGCCCAGTTCGGCCGCCTGCGCCGCGATTTCCAGGCCGACCGTACCCTGCCCAGCGATGATCCAGCGATCGTCGTACGGACGCACGAGCGTCGCCCCGGTCCGGTGGGCAATCTCTTCGGCGATGGCGTCACGGTCGTCGTGATGGCGATCGTAGGTGATTACGAATGCCCCGAGGGCTCGGGTGTTGGCGAGCTTGATCGCCGGCGCGTCGGCCGGCATCACCACGGTCGCCGGCGCCCCAAGAATGGCCGCGGCTGCCGCTACGCCCTGGGCGTGGTTTCCGGAAGAGACCGCGACCACGCCCCTTGAGCGTGCGACGTTCGGAATCAGCGCGATACGGTTGTATGCGCCGCGAAACTTGAACGAGCCGGTGCGCTGAAGCGGCTCCGCCTTCACCAGAAGCCGCCCGCCCAAGCGGTCGTTAAGCAGCGACGATTCCAGCAGCGGGGTGCGCGTTGCGACCCCCGCCAGACGGACCGCGGCCGCCTGTATGTCGTCCACCGTCGGTACGTCAGAGTTCAGCGAGGAAGTCATCGAGGGCCTGCCTCAGGATTGGCTCGTCGAGGGTGGGCGCGTGGCCGACACCGTTCACGGTCACTCGTCGCAACCGCCCATGCTCGGCCGCCATGGCGTCGAAGGTCTCCGCCGACAGCAGCATCGATTCCCCGCCTCGGATCGCCAGCACCGGGATTGAGTGAAGCGATCGGAACAGCGGCCAGAGATCGGTGACCCTGGCCGTCCCGCGGCGCAGGGGCTTGACCACGGCCGGGTCCCAGTCGACGTGCAACCGGCCGTCATCACCCAGCCGGAAGGTGTTTCGGGCGAAGGTGAGCCACTCGTCGTCGCCGCGCAGCGACAGATCGGGAATCATGCGCTGCAACTCGGCGACGGCGCTGGGCCAGTCCGGCTGCGGATGGTCCCGGCCCATGTAGTCGATCAGGTAGTCGGCGCCGCCGGACGTCGGGCTGGGTCCAACGTCGTTCAGCACCACGCCCACCAAAGCTGCCGGCATGGCAACGCCAAGCGCCATTGCCAGAATGCCGCCCATCGAGGTTCCGATCGCGACGAAGCGGTGCAGGCCGACGGCGATCGTCACGTGTCGGACGTCGTCGACCATGCTCCGCGGATCGTAGGCGCGCCAGTCGCTCTCGTAGTCGGAGCGCCCGCGCCCGCGGTAATCGAGGGACACCACCCTGCGCGGCGCCATTCTTTCCGCGAAGTGGGCGAAATCCTT
>CAYNFA010000436.1:0-4232 GCA_964396345.1 uncultured Thalassobaculum sp. | reverse complement strand
TCGTAGTCGATTTCCGGGAACACGAGTTGCTCCTTCACGCCCATCGAGAAGTTCCCGCGGCCGTCGAAGCTCTTGGGATTCAGCCCCCGGAAGTCACGGACCCGCGGCAGGGCGATGTTCACCAGCCGATCGAGGAACTCGAACATCCGGCTGCGCCGCAGCGTGACCTTCACGCCGATCGGCATGCCTTCCCGGAGCTTGAAGCCGGCGATCGACTTCTTCGCCCGCGTGATCACCGGCCGCTGGCCGGCAATCCGGGTGAGTTCCTCGACCGCAGCGTTGATCCGCTTGGAATCCTGAACTGCCTCGCCGACACCCATATTGATGACGACCTTCTCGAGCCGGGGTACCTCGAAGCGGTTCCGGTACCCGAACTGAGACATCAGTTCCGGCAGGATGGTGGTGTCGTAAATCTCTCGCAACCGAGCCATGATACGTTCTCCGTCCCTCGGCTCAGGCGTCAATGACTTCGCCGGAGCGCTTGGCAACGCGCACCTTGCGGCCATCGTCCAGGGTCTTGAAGCCGACGCGTGTGGCCTCGCCCGTCTTCGGGTCAGCCAACATGACGTTCGACAGGTGCAGCGGCGCCTCGCGCTCGATGATCCCGCCGGACTGGGTCTGGGTCGACCGGGTGTGCCGCTTGATCATGTTCACGCCCTGGACGACCAGACGGTCCTCCTTGGGCAGCACGCTCAGCACCTCGCCGGTCTTGCCCTTGTCGCGGCCGGTGGTCACCACCACCCGGTCGCCCTTCCTGACGCGCGCGGCCATCACAGCACCTCCGGAGCCAGCGAGATGATCTTCATGAACTTCTTGGCCCGCAGCTCGCGCGTCACCGGACCGAAGATGCGCGTGCCGATCGGCTCGCCCTGCTTGTTGATGAGCACCGCCGCGTTGGTGTCGAAGCGGATCGCCGAACCGTCCTGACGACGCAACTCCTTGGCGGTGCGAACGATGACGGCGCGGTGCACGTCACCCTTCTTCACTCGGCCGCGGGGGATCGCCTCCTTGACGGACACGACGATCACGTCACCGATCGACGCCACCTTTCGCTTCGATCCGCCGAGCACCTTGATGCACTGCACCCTCCGAGCGCCGGAATTGTCGGCCACCTCGAGGTTCGTCTGCATCTGGATCATGGTCTTGGTCTCCTAATTCCGGCTCAGGCGTTTTCAGCCGTTGCCGAGTCCTCGTAGAGGACTTCGAAACGCTTTGACTTCGAAATCGGCCGGCACTCTTGGATCCGGACCATATCGCCCTGCTTGAAGCGATTCTCCGGATCGTGCGCCGAGAACTTCTTCGAGCGGGTGATGAACTTCTTGTACAGCGGATGCATGACCCGCCGCTGGATGGTCACGACAACCGTCTTGTCGCCTTTGTCGCTGACGACGGTGCCCTGCAGAACTCGCCTCGGCATCGCTTTCTCCTAACCCCTCGTCCCTCGGCCTCAGGCCGAGGCTGCGGCGCGCGTCTTCTCGCCCATGATGGTCTTCACCTTGGCGATCTCGCGCCGCACCTGCCGCATGCGGTCGGTGTTCTCGAGCTGCCCGTTCGCCCTCTGAAAACGCAGGTTGAACCGCTCCCGGCGCAACTCGAGGAGCTGATCCTTGAGCTGATCCGGCGTCTTCGTCCGCAGATCCTGGGCTACCTTGTTCGCCATAACTCGATCCTCCAGCCCGCTCACTCGCCGAGACGCGTCACGAACCGGGTGTCCACGGGCAACTTCATGGCGGCGAGGCGGAAGGCCTCCTCCGCCAGGTCGCGCGGCACACCGTCAAGCTCGAACATGATCCGTCCAGGCTTCACCCGGCACACCCAGAACTCGGGCGCGCCCTTACCCTTGCCCATCCGGACTTCGGCGGGCTTCGACGAGACCGGGACGTCCGGGAAGATCCGGATCCACACCCGACCGACACGGCGGATGTGGCGGGTGATGGCCCGCCGGGCCGCCTCGATCTGCCGGGCGGTCACCCGCGCCGGGGTGGTCGCCTTCAGGCCGAAAGCGCCGAAATTAAGGTCGGTTCCGCCCTTGGCGAGGCCGTGGATACGGCCCTTGTGCGCCTTGCGGAACTTAGTGCGCTTCGGAGACAGCATGTCTCAGACTCCTCTCGCTCCGCCGGTTCAGCGCTGGCCGCCGTGGCCACTGTGGCCGCCGGGCTGCTGCTCGGCGAGCCGCTTGTCCTGGGCCATCGGGTCGTGCGCCATGATCTCGCCCTTGAACACCCAGACCTTCACGCCGCAGGTGCCGTAGGTGGTGAACGCCGTCGCCTCGCCGTAATCGATGTCGGCGCGCAGCGTGTGCAGCGGCACGCGACCTTCGCGATACCACTCGGTACGGGCGATCTCGGCGCCGCCGAGGCGACCGCCGCACGTGATCCTGATACCCTGGGCACCGAGGCGCATCGCCGACTGCACGGCCCGCTTCATAGCACGCCGGAACGCCACCCGGCGTTCGAGCTGCTGCGCGATGTTCTCGGCCACAAGCTTGGCGTCGATTTCAGGCTTGCGGATCTCGACGATGTTAAGAGCCACGTCGGTCTTGGTCATGGCCGAGAGATCCTGACGGAGCTTCTCGATGTCCGACCCCTTCTTGCCGATCACCACGCCCGGGCGGGCGGTGTAGATGGTGATGCGGGCCCGCTTGGCCGGCCGCTCGATGACGATCCGGCTGACCCCGGCCTGACGAAGCCGCTTCTGCAGATACTTGCGGAGCGCCAGATCCTCGTGCAGCAGGGCAGCGTAGCCCTTCGACGCGAACCAGCGCGAATCCCAGGTACGGTTGATGCCGAGCCGCAGCCCGATCGGATTGACTTTGTGACCCATCAGGCTTGCTCCTCCCGCTCGCGAACCACCACCGTGAGGTGCGAAAACGGCTTCTCGATCCGACCGACCCGACCGCGCGCGCGAGGACGGAAGCGCCGCATGCTCATGCTTTTGCCGACGTAAGCCTCCTTGACGTAGAGGCGGTCGACGTCGAGCTGGTGGTTGTTCTCGGCGTTCGCGATCGCTGACTCCAGTGCCTTCTTCACCGCGCCGGCGATCCGGCGCTTGGAGAAGGTCAGAGATGCGATCGCCTTTGCCGCGTCCAGCCCACGGATGGTCTCCGCCACCAGATTCAGCTTCTGTGCACTGACCCGGAGGTTGTGGACGATGGCCTGAGCCTCGTTGTCGTCCAGCCGCCGGGCGGCCGCCTGCTTACCCATAGCCCGCTCCTATCCGCGCTCAGCGCCGCGCCTTCTTGTCGGCCGCGTGGCCGTAGTAGGTTCGCGTCGGCGCGAATTCTCCAAACTTGTGACCGACCATGTTCTCGGTCACCAGGACCGGGATGAACTTCTGGCCGTTGTGGACGCCGAAGGTCAAGCCGACGAACTGCGGCATGATCGTCGAACGACGCGCCCAGATCTTGATGACCTCGTTGCGCCCCGACGTGCGAGACTTGTCGGCCTTCTTGAGGAGGTAACCGTCGACGAACGGTCCCTTCCATACGGATCGAGCCACCGTCGTTCTCCTTACTTCTTCCGGCGACGCACGATGAGGCGATCGCTCGCCTTATTGTTACGCGTCTTCTTGCCCTTGGTCGGCTTGCCCCACGGGGTGACCGGATGACGGCCGCCCGAAGTACGGCCCTCGCCGCCGCCGTGCGGGTGGTCGACCGGGTTCATCGCGACGCCGCGAACCGACGGGCGCTTGCCCAGCCAGCGGTTGCGGCCGGCCTTGCCGAGGTTGATGTTCTGCTGATCCGGGTTCGACACCGCGCCGATGGTCGCCATGCATTCGCTGCGCACCATGCGAACTTCGCCGGAAGCGAGCCGCAGCAACGCGTAGCCAGCGTCACGGCCGACGATCTGAACATAGGTACCGGCCGAACGCGCCAGTTGCCCGCCCTTGCCGGCCTTCAGCTCGACGTTGTGAACGATCGTGCCGATCGGGATGCTGCGCAACGGCATGGCGTTGCCCGGCTTGACGTCGGTCCGGTCGCCGGCGACCACCTTGTCGCCCGCCGAGAGACGCTGCGGAGCCAGGATGTACACCTGCTCGCCGTCCTCGTAGGAGACAAGCGCAATGAACGCCGTTCGATTGGGATCGTACTCAAGCCGTTCAACGGTTCCGACCATGTCGAACTTGCGGCGCTTGAAGTCGATGATCCGGTATCGCTGCTTGTGTCCGCCGCCACGCCGGCGCGCCGTAACGCGCCCGGTGTTGTTGCGGCCGGCCGACTTGGTAAGGCCTTC
>CAYNFA010000435.1:0-4234 GCA_964396345.1 uncultured Thalassobaculum sp. | reverse complement strand
TGCCGCCTGAAATGTTCAACAAGCCCGGCCACACACGAAATTCCTGACAGTCCCGATCCGGCGGCACCGTCAGAACTCCACGCCCGCGAAGCGGACCAGCCAGATCACCAGCGGCAGGCTGACGAAGCCGAGGATGGTGGATTGCAGCACGGCGCCCGCCACCGCCTCGGGCCGGCGGCCGTAGCGCAGCGCGAACAGATAGCTGAACACCGCGATCGGCATCGACGACTGCAGGATCAGCACGCCCGCCGCCTCGGGCGGCAGGCCGAAGCCCCAGGCCGTCGCGGTGCCGACCCCGAAGCCGACCAGCAGCCGGGCCAGCGCGACCGCCAGCCCGTCGCCCAGCGACTGGACCTCCAGCTTGGCCAGCGACACGCCGAGGGCGATCAGCATCACCGGGATGGTGAACCCGGCGAGCAGGTGCAGGGTCTTCGCCGCCACCTCCGGAACCTGGAGGTCGAAGGCCAGCACCGGCATGGCGGCGGCGACCGCGTACAGCACCGGCGAGGTGAGCACCATGCGCAGCGACGCCCGGCCGGCGGCGATCGCCACGCCGATGGTGAACTGCAGGATGACCATCATCGCGAAGAACGACACCGCCAGCGCCAGCCCGCGATCCCCGAACGCGAACAGGCAGATCGGCAGGCCCATGTTGCCGGCGTTCGGAAACATCAGCGCCGGCAGGAAGGTCGCCCGGTCCAGGCCGCTCGCCCACAGCCAGGCCACCGACAGCAGGCCGAATCCGGCGACCGTGACCGCCGTCGCCATCGCCATGACGCCGAAATCATGCAGGCTCAGGTCGAGGCGGGTGAGCGTGTCGAACACCAGGCACGGCGTGCCGATCTGCACGGTCAGGCCGGTCACCGTCTCGCTGTCGAACGCCTTGCCGAGCTTCGCCCAGGCCCAGCCGATCGCGGCGCAGACGAACACCGGCACCACGATGCCGAGCAGATCGAATACGACCACGCCACCTCCCCGCCATCCGCGCCAGCGCCGGGCCGGCCGATCTCGGCACCGCACCGTTTCCGGCGCCCGCCGTTGCGCGGACCGCCGGAGTGCGGCACACCTGCTACCGTCCTACCGCGAGCGGGAGGGAGTCGCATGATCTTCTACGAGCCGGGCCGTCACAAGGAGCACGGATTTCGCCACGACCCCTTCAAGGCGTTCGTGTCGCCCCGGCCGATCGGCTGGATCTCGACCGTCGACACCGAGGGCCGCACCAACCTGGCGCCTTACAGCTTCTTCAACGCCATGTCGTTCCTGCCGCCGGTGGTGGTGTTCGGCACCGGCACCAAGGCCGACGGCTCCCCGAAGGACAGCCAGCGCAACGTCGAGGCGACCGGCGAGTTCGTCTGCAACATCGTCTCCGAGGCGCTCAAGGAGCAGATGAACAAGACCTCCGCCCACCTGCCGCATGGCGAGGACGAGATGAGCTTCGCCGCCCTGGAGGGCGCGCCGTCGCAGCGCGTCAAGCCGCTGCGGGTGGCGGCCGCGCCGGTCGCGCTGGAATGCCGCTACCTGCAGAGTGTGAAGCTGCCATCCTGGCACGAACCGGCCGGCAACTACGCGATCTTCGGCGAGGTCATCGGCATCCACGTCGACCCGGCGATCGTCGAGGACGGGCTGGTGGATGTTACCCGGTATCGTCCGGTCGCCCGACTCGGCTATTTCGACTACGCCACGGTCAGCGAGGTCTACCAGATGTTCCGGCCGGACTGACGCTCCCACGCTTCGGCGGCGTCCGAAGCATCGCCGGCGCCGGCAGGTCAGACTGCTCCGCTCGACCCGCTTCGGACCGGAGACGCGCTGATGGTGACAACGACGATGTTCGCGGAGATCGCCACACTGGCCGGCGATCCGGCGCGCGCCGCCATGCTGAACGCGCTGATGGACGGCCGGGCGTTGACCGCAAGCGAACTCGCCTCGGTCGCGGGCGTCACGCCGCAGACCGCCAGCGGCCACCTGGCGCGGATGACGGCCGCCGGGCTGCTGGCCGTCGAGAAGCAGGGCCGCCACCGCTACCACCGCCTGGCGGCCCCGGTGGTGGCGCGCATGGTCGAGAGCATCATGCACGTGGCGTCGGCGCTGGAGCCGCCGCGGCGCCGCGTGATCACCGGCCCCCGCGACCTGGCGCTGCGCGCCGCGCGGACCTGCTACGACCATCTCGCCGGCCGCCTCGGCGTGGCGCTGGCCGACGGTCTGGTCGAGGCCGGGCACGCCGAGCTGGACGGCGACGCCGGCGCCATCACCGACAGCGGCGTACGGTTCTTCGCCGAACTCGGCATCGATCTCGACACCCTGGAAAGCCGGGCCGGGCGGCGGTCGCGGCGCGTTCTGTGCCGCCCGTGCCTGGATTGGAGCGAGCGCCGCCCCCACCTCGCCGGCTCGATCGGCTCGGCACTCTGCACCCACGCCTTCCAGCATGGCTGGATCCGCCGCGTCGACGGCACCCGGGCGGTCGACGTCACCCCAAAAGGCCGGCAGGCGTTGCGGAGCGGCTTCGGGATCACCCTCGACTGCCCCCCTCTCGAAGGCTTCGGCCCGGCCCGAAGCATCGGGTCCGCGCGGCGTGGGACACCTTAGCCGTCCGCTACACGAGGAGGCCGACCATGACCATCACCGTCTTCATCCGCTACCAGCTCGACCCGTTCAAGCGTGCCGCCTTCGAGGACTACGCCCGCAACTGGCTGGAGATCATCCCGGCCTGCGGCGGCGACCTGCTCGGCTACTGGATGCCGCACGAGGGCACCAACAACATCGCCTTCGGACTGATTTCCTTCGACAGCCTGGCGAGCTATGAACGCTACCGCGCGCGTCTGCGGAGCGACCCCGCCGGCGGCGCCAACTTCACGATGGCCGAGGACCAGCGCTTCATCCTGGCCGAGGAACGCACCTTCCTGCGCCGGGTCGAGCCGGCGGCCTGACCGACCGCACCCCGACCTACAGCCCGACAACGACAGCATCGGAGGAACCCATGATCGCCGTGATCTTCGAAGTCCGCCCGGCCGAGGGCCAGGAAGACACCTACCTCGCCCACGCCAGCCGGCTGCGCGAGGAGCTCCAGACGATCGACGGGTTCATCTCGGTCGAGCGGTTTCGCAGCATCACCGACCCGGACAAGGTGCTGTCGCTGTCGTTCTTCCGCGACGAGGAAGCGGTGGCGGCGTGGCGTAACCACCACACCCACCGCGCCACCCAGACCGCCAGCCGCGGCGGCATCTTCGCGGACTACCGTCTGAGGGTCGCTTCGGTGATCCGTGACTACGGCATGACCGAGCGTCGCGAGCAGGCGCCGGCCGACAGCCAGGCAGCGCACACCGCCGCCGGGACGGGCGGCGCCTGAGGGATCGGAAACCGACGGGTCGGCGCCCGGGCACTTGCAAGCGTCGAGGTAGGACGTATCTTTATTGGCACATAAATTCTGCCTCGGCACACAATCGGACACGCAGCAATGCCACTGAACATCAAGGATCCAGCCACCGAGAAAATCGTCCGGGAGTTGGCGGCAGCGACGGGCGAGGGCGTGACGCGCGCCGTCCGAACGGCGGCGGAGGAACGTCTGCGACGGCTACGACGCGATCGATCGGGGCGGAGCCTCACCGACGAGTTGCTCGAGATCGGGACGCGTTGCGCGGCATTGCCCGACCTCGACACCCGAAGCGCCGAGGAGATCCTCGGCTACGACGCCGACGGCCTGCCGCGCTGATGGTCATCGACACCTCCGCGATCGTCGCGATTCTGCTTGGCGAGCCGGAGGCCGAGCGCCTTGCAGCCGCCATACAACGCGGCTCGCCGAGACTGATGTCGGCGGCGAGCCTCCTCGAAGCCTCGATGGTGATCGAAGCCCGCAAAGGCGAGACCGCTGGACGCGAACTGGATCTGCTCATCTACCGCGCCGGCATCGAGATCGTCCCGGTCGACCAGGATCAAGCCGAGGTCGCCCGCCTCGCTTGGCGTCGGTTTGGTAAGGGCCGCCACGGCGCCGCGCTGAACTACGGAGACTGCTTCGCCTATGCGCTGGCCAAGACCAGCGGCTCGCCCCTGCTCTACAAGGGCGAGGACTTCGCGAGCACCGACATTCGATCCGCGTTGAGCGACCCTACGCCCTGACCGCCGCCTCGGCGTCGCGGCCGAGCGCGGTCAGCGCGGTCGCCACGATACCCGCGGCGTCGAGGCCGGCCTCGGCGTACTGCGCCTCCGGCTTGTCGTGGTCGATGAACCGGTCCGGCAGCAC
>CAYNFA010000434.1:0-4239 GCA_964396345.1 uncultured Thalassobaculum sp. | reverse complement strand
CCGGAAAAACCACCATTGCAGCCTCGCTTGCCGCCTACTGGCGGGACGCGGGCAAGCGGGTGGCGATGCTGGACACCGACCCCAACCAAGCGGCCACCCGCTGGATCCGCAAGGGCGAGAGCTATAAGAACGTCGAATCCCAGGCGACCTCCGACGAGCACGCCATCATCGGCGCGGTGCAGGATCTCGGGGAGCGGGCGGACGTCGTCATCGTCGATACCGCCGGCTTCGGAAACCAGTCCATGGTGTACGCCGTCGGCATCGCCGACCTGGTCCTGATCCCGGTCATGTCCGACGAGGCGAGCCTGTTCGAAGCCACCAAGATGAAGAAGGTGATCCAGAGCGCCAGCGCCCTCACCCGGCGCGAGATCGCGTTCCGAACAGTGCTGAACAGGGTCAAGCGTGCAACCGTGGTTCGGCACACCGAACGCCAGCTCGAGGCGCTCGGCCTCAACCCGCTGGAGGCGAAGATCGGCGATCGCGCCGTCTTTCAGGAGGCGTCTTACCATGGCGCGTCCCCACAGGAACTCGCGCCGAACACCACCGCGTCGCTGGAGATACGCCGGCTCGCGCGGGAACTCGAGCCGGCGCTGTTCGGAGCGGTTTGAACCCGCTTACTGGATACGCGCCGCGGTCGTGATGATGAACGCGTCCAGGTCCTCCCGGACCGACTCCGCCGAAATCCGCGCCGTGGCCACCGCCACCCAGGGCTCAGCCAGGGCGGCCTGATCGGCTGGCAGCGCGCCGAGCGACTCGATCGCGGACGGGAAATCCGAGTTCATGACCGACTGCTCAGCCCGCGCGACCACCGCGGGGACGCTGTCACCGGTCGGCACGCCGTCGAGACGCCACCGCAGCCGGATGGTTGCCGCGGTCAGGCTGGCGACGGTCTCGGACACCTGGGAGGCCAGATCTCCACGGGTCTCGGGACGCTGTTCGGCCATCAGAATGGCGTGGGCCGCCTCATCGAAACGGTCCTGCACCTCGTCCACACTCGGGACACCGATTTCCGCCCGTGCCTCGATCGCGGCAATAATAGCCGCCGCCTCAGGGTCCCCGCCGGTCAGGGCGCGGAACAGGTTCAGAGTTCCGGCGTACGGTTCGGAATCCCCCAGCGCGGCGCGCAAATCCTCGGCAACCATCAGAATACCCGGCAGCTTGGCGGTGTTCACGGCCTGCTCGATACCGGCCTGACGGGCAGCCATGGTGGCAATGGTCGCCTTCAACGAGTCGATCTCGGCCTTGGTCTCGGCGCGAACCTGATCGGCCGTAACGCGTGTTTCCGACACTGCCGACCCGTAGACGATCGGAGTCCACTGCGGATAGGACAACGCCAGCCCGATGCCGATCAGACCGGCCAGCAGGCCGGCCATCGCCACCCCGCTGCCGGAGCCGGCGGGGTCCGGGGTCATACCCGGTCGCGGTGTCAACCCCGGCTTGGACGCCGAGGTCGAAGCCGCGGCAGGAGCCGCCGCGGCTGGTGCCGCCGCCGGCGTTGGCACCGGCTCCGGCGCTGCCGGGGCGGGGGCCACAACGTCGGGGGCCGGCGCGCCGGCCGCTTGCGTATCCGCGATGATTTCGGACTCGGTTGGCGCCGCGGCCGATCGGGTCGAGCGGGCTCGGCCCTTCGGGGCCGCTCCGGTCGAGGCGGAGCGCGGAGAGCGCGGGGTTTCGTCGGCCATTTTGCCTCCGATCAGGCGTGTCTGGTTTTGGAATGGTGCCGTCTGATCATGCGGTACCGGCGGTTCGAGTCAAGACGCACGTGCAGCATTCCAAAATCTTAATGCCGTCCGTGGCCCCGGGACCTTCGATAATACTGGAGGATGACAAATGCTACCGCGGCTGCCCAGAAGTTGAGCGTGTTGAAGGTGTACGCCACGAGCGCGGTGACGTAGATCGTCACCGCCTGCGACACTATGCACAGGAAGACGATCCCGATCAGGCCGACCAGAAGGTCGATCCCGCGCAACGCCACCAACGCCGAGACGATCGACACGACCAGAAGCGCCGCGATGATCAGCACCACGAACGCCAGCAACGGGTCGGCGTCCGGAATCCGCACGGTCGAAACCAGCCACTCGTAGCCGTATAGACCGGGGTCGGCGCGATAGCGCAGAAACCAGATCCACGGGATGTCCCAGGACCCGCCGAGAGCGAACACATCGGCTACCCGAAAACTCGGACTCAAGGGGTCGGCGTGGAGCGTGCACCACCCCAGCAGGAAGCCTGCCAGTGTCGCCGGCAGGGTAACCGAAGGAATCCGCCAATAGGCGCTCAGGCGAGGCAGACGATGCATCCGCGCCACCAAGGCGACCGCCGCGATCGGCAGCGTCACCAGAAGAAGGCCTATCAGCGCCCGCAGCCCCTGCGTCCCGATCCAGCCCAACAGTCTTGAGAATTCGCCGTCCACGACGCCCTCGAGGTCGATTCCGACCGGACCGCCGTGCCGGGCGGCGGCTATCCGGAGGTGCCGATTCGCGCGTAGACACGCGCCGCGAACTGATCAAACGCGCGCTCCGCAGCGAGACGCCGCCGCGCCTCGGCAACCCAACCCTCGAGCAGCGCGTCGCTCTGCCGGTTGTTGAGCGCTGCCGCCTCCTCGATCGCAAGGTCGAGTTGCCCGGCTTCCAGCGCCGCGTCGATCGAAGCGATCGCCGCCGACAACTCGCCGATCGGATCCGCCTCGGGCACCGATCGCGTGCCGACAAGGACCTCTACCCAGGTCCCCAGCCGCTGGGTCCAACTCTGGATCCGGTTCAGCGTCCCGCCCATCTGAGTCGCCACGAAAGCAAAGTCCCGGCGCAGGCCCGGCAAGGTGGCGACACCGGCGCCAGCGTGAAGGTCGAGCGCCGACAGCGCCATCACCGCCTCGTTGTCGGCGGCGACCAATTGCTTGGCGAGCGCCAGTTCCATGCGATACGGCGTCTCCCGGTTCAACGCCATCCGCAGCTGGGTCATGCCGATCAGCGGCAGTTCCATGGCTTTGCGCTGCGCCGCGACCTCCTGGGTCAACGCGGCGACCGGAACCAGCCCCGCGTGCGCCCGGGCGATCTCCGACGCGACTTCCTGGATCCTTCCGGACGTAGCCTCGAGCCTGCCCGAAGCCTCTTCGATGAGGGCAGCAAGGCGCAGGTCCTCTTCCCCAAGCCCGGCGACCCGCGCGCCGAGGGTGTCGATCGTCTCGCGCAGCCCGGTCACCGATTGGTCTGCCGTCTCGACGCGAGCGACCAGACCGTCAAGCGACTGGCGGATCTCGTCGAAGGCGACCAGACGGGCCTCTACCGCTCCCACCCGCTCGGACACTCCCGCGACGGCGGCCGTCTGCGCGGCAAGGGCGGTCTCGGCCGCAACGACCCGATCGTTGGTCTCGGTCCTCAGGAGCAACTCACGCGCCGCCGCAGGATCGATACCGGGCGCCACGGCGATCCGCTGCAGGGCCTCGGTCAAACGCGCGACGCGCTGATCAAGCCCTTCATAGGTCACTTCCAGCCGTCGGGTGTCGTGACCGGTGATGAAATCGACTGTGGCCGGATCCAGTTGCGGGATATGGCGCTGCAGCAGAACCCGGGCCTCGCTCCGCAGGCTGGGCGCTGCCAGGGCCGCGGCGGCTGCCGCCAGCGCGACCACCGCAAACAGGCCGGTCGCAACCATCGCCGCCCGGCTTCCGCCACGCGCCGCCGCCGGCTTCGCGAGGGCGACGGCCTTGGGCGCGGCCGTCGCACCTGCCCCGGATCCGCCGGTGCCGGAGGTCCCACCGCCGCCGCCAAGCTTCGGCTCGGAGCGAACGTCGCCACTTCCCGGGTACTGGCTCGCCAGCTTGGACAGCGCTTCCGGGTCCACGTTCGGTAACGGTCGGTTGGCCATGCCTTCAATCCCCCTCTGCCGGCACGACACCGGCAAGCACTAGTCCCCGTCAGACAGCCTTGATGGAGTTGTACCAGCGGCGCGAACGGATCACCCAGCCGGCACGCTTCGGTTGAACGTCGTTCTCCTCCATGATCGCCTTGACCCGGATCCGCGCCTCCTCGGAAGAGACCCGCCCCTTGGTCTTGGCACGGTACATCTCGACGGCCTGGTCGAAGTCCGCCTTTGAAAGCCGGCGAACCCGGCTGCGCGCCGACTGCACCATAATCAGGTCCCGGATCTCGGATTCAGTCGCGCGTTGAAGGGAGAACCCATGATCGTTGACCGTGGACAGCAGGACGCCCCGAGCCTCCTCGAGGGAGAGGTTGTAGCGCG
>CAYNFA010000433.1:0-4240 GCA_964396345.1 uncultured Thalassobaculum sp. | reverse complement strand
CGCCACACCCTGCTTGAATCCCGAGGATGTCGGGTCGAGCTGGGCGGCGCGGGTCAGCACGCCGGCGAGCATCAGGCTTTCCAGCATCGGGCCGCCGAGATCGATGCCGTCGGGATTGGCCTCGATCTCGGCGCGGCCGAACCGCATCAGGTCGACGCTTTCCTTCATGGTGCGCGTCGTCGTCGCCTCGATCATCCAGGCGCTCCAGGTCAGCGAGCGCAGCGCCGCCACCGCCTTCGGGTCGGTAACGATGTCGGCGTAGCCGGCGAGCGCGTCGACCTCGGCCGGCGGCAGGGGCCGGTCGGCGAACGGCTCCTTGCAGGAGCGGCGGTCGAGCGCGTGAGCGAACAGCGGGTCCGGCCGGGCGGAGCCGGGATCGAAGCGGGCGACCGCCACCGGCCCGGCATCGCCCTCCGGAAACAGCTCCAGCGTGACGCCGTCGCCGCGCTGGGCGGCGGCCAGCCGCATCAACTCCAGGAAGCAGCCCATGCCGATGGTCAACTGGCGGCCGTGCGGATCGGTGTGGGGCAGGTCGAGCGCGTGGTCGCGGAAGATCCGGACGGTGTCCTCGGCCACCAGCTCGGCGATCCAGGGCTGCCGGTTGTGCGGGTTTGGAGCGAGGATCGCCCAGGACAGCGCGTTCAGGCGGGGATCGTCGTAGGTGCCGGCGGCACTCCAGGGCAGGAGCGCGCGGGTCGGCGTGCGGGTGGTCAGGAAACCGGCGGCGGCGGTCGCGGACAGGACCACGCCTCCGCCGATCAGGGCGAGCGTGCGGCGGCGTGACAGGGCCATGGGGTTCTCCATTAGTACGATATCGCATTATATGATGCGATATCGTACTAAATCAACCCGTCCTTCCTCCGACACCGACGTTCAATGGAAGACCGGCCGGCGCTAACCCTCGACCAGAACGCCCCGGCGGTAGAGCGCCTCGATGCCGTCCGTGTCGAGCCCGGCCTCGGCGAGAACCTCGTGGTTGTGTTCGCCGATCCGCGGCGGCTGGCGCACCAGCGCGGCGCGCGACCGGTCGCCGCCGAACTCCAGCGGCAGGGCCGGCAACGGCACCAGGTCACCGCCGCCGGCGGCGGCGATCGCCGTGGCCAGCAGCCCGCCACCGGCCAGCAGGTGCGGGTCTCGGAACAGGTCGGCGGGCCGGCCGACCGGCGCCCAGGAGATGTTTGCGGCCCCGCAGCGGGCGCTGACATCCTCGAAGGACAAGCCGGCGATGACCTCGCGCAGCCGCGGGATCAGGGTCGGGCGGGCCCTGGCGCGGGCCGCGTTGGTCGCCAGCGCGGCGTCGGCCAGCAGGTCCGACAGGCCGAATTGCTCGCAGAACCGCCGCCACTGCTGGTCGCTGGTGACGCCGACGAACACCTGCTCGCCCGAGCGGGTCTCGAACAGGTCGTAGATGCCCCAGGCACCGCGGCGCGCCGGCATCGGCGGCGGCTCCTCGCCGGTGGCCGCGCTGCCGGCCATGTGCGAGCCGACCAGGAACACCGCCGATTCGAACAGCGCGCTGCCGACCCGCTGGCCGCGCCCGGTCACGTCGCGCTCGCGCAGGGCGGCGAGCGCGCCGGTGACGCCGAACACCGCGCCTAGGATGTCGATGATCGAGGCGCCGGCCCGCAGCGGCTGTCCGGGCGGGCCGGTCATGTGGGCGAGCCCGGACTGGAACTGCACGACCTCGTCGAGCGCCGGGCGCGCCTCGTAGGGGCCGGCGAGGAAGCCCTTGAGGGCGAGGTAGACCAGCCGCGGGTTGATCCGGCTCAACTCCTCCCAGCCGCAGCCGAGCCGCTCCATGGTGCCGGGCCCGTAGTTCTCCAGCACGATGTCGGCGCCCTCGACCAGACGGTGGATGGTCGCCCGACCGTCGGTCGACTTCAGGTCGATGGCGAGGCTGCGCTTGTTGCGGTTGAAGGTGGCGAAGAACCCGGAGGCGAAGCCCGGAAGCAGGCGCGTGTGGTCGCCGCCCGGGGCCGGTTCGACCTTCACGACATCGGCGCCCATGTCCGCGAGCACGACCCCCGCGCAGGGGCCCATGATGGTGTGGCTGAACTCGAGAACCTTGATGCCCCGGAGCGGCTTCGGGTCGGTCATGCCGCGCGGGCCCGGAAGCTGCCCAGGCTGCCACCGCGCAGCGCCGCACTCGGCAGCGGGTGGCCGACGATGCGTTCCGCCAAGTGCCCGACCTCGATCAGCGCGTCCAGGTCGATGCCGGTGGCGATGCCCATCTCCTCGCACAGCAGCACCAGTTCCTCGGTGGCGATGTTGCCGGGCGCGCCCTTGTGGGCGGCGAACGGGCAGCCGCCGAGCCCGCCGACGGTGCTGTCGTAGCGGTCGACGCCCATGCGCAGCCCGGCGTGCGCGTTGGCGATGCCGAGGCCGCGGGTGTCGTGCAGGTGCAGGGTCAGGCGAAGCTCCGGCCAGCGGTTGCGGACCGCGCCGACCACGCGCTCGATGCGCGACGGCGTGGCCCAGCCCATGGTGTCGGCGAGCGACAGATCGCGGATGGTCTCGCCGGCATCCGACGCGATCGCCAGGCCGTCCTCGACCGTCGACAGCACCAGCTCGACTGGGATGTCGCCGGCGAAATTGCAGCCGAAGGCCGCCATCACGCCGACCCTTGTGACCGGGACGCCGGCGGCGACGTGGGCCGCGGTCTGGCGGCGCATCGCGTCGAGGTTGCCGGCGCGGTCGCGGTTCAGGTTCTTCTGCGAGAACCGCTCCGAAGCCGCGAGCGCGATCGAGCCGGTGACATGGAGCCGCTCGCGGAAGGCGAGGGCGCGCTCCAGGCCCTTCTCGTTGAACCACAGTGCCGTGTAGTCGACGCCGTCGCGCGGCGTGAAGCCGGCGACCACCGCCTCGGCGTCGGACCACCCCGGCACCAGCTTCGGCGACACGAACGAGCAGACCTGGATGTGGCGAAGCCCGGTGGCCGACAGCGCGTCGACCAGCGCGATCTTGTCATCGGTCGCGATCGGCCCGGGCTCGATCTGGAAGCCCTCGCGGGGGCCCTCCTCGTTGATGTCCACGCGGGCGGGAAGATCGGACATGGCAGCGGCTCCTTTCGCCGTAGGAGTGCGACGGTCGCCGCGGCACGGTGGCCGACGGCAGCGCCCGCCGGATACTACTCGACATGGTGTTGCGTCTGCGCCTCCACCAGGGAGACCGCCGACGGCGCAGGGATCAGCGATTGCGGCGGCGCCGGAGGGCGGCAACGATGGCGATGACCAGCAGGAGGGCGGTTGCGGCGTAGAGCGAGACGGTGATCGTGCTGCCGTACAGGATCCCGGTGTCGCCTCCGGAAATGCTGAGGGCGCGCCGGTAGTTGTTCTCCATCTCGGCGCCGAGCAGCAGGCCGAGGACGATCGGAACCAGCGGGATGTCGAGCTTGCGGAGCAGGTAGCCGAGCAAACCGAACCCGACCATCACCAGCAGGTCGAAGGTCGAATGGTTGATCGAGTACACGCCGACGAAACTGACCATCACCACGACCGGCAGCAGCAGCCACATCGGCAGGGTGAGCATCCGGGTGAAGAACCCGACCAGGGGGATGTTCAGCAGCAGCAGGACGACGTTGGCGATGTACAGCGAGGCGATCAACCCCCAGACTACGTCGGGCTGCTTCTCGAACAGCAACGGTCCCGGTGTGATGTTGAGCGAGATCAGCAGCGCCAGCATGACCGCCGTGGTCCCGCTGCCGGGCACGCCGAGGCTGAGCATCGGGATCAAGGCGCCTCCGGCGGCGGCGTTGTTGCCCGCCTCCGGGGCCGCGACGCCGCGCGGGTCACCCTTGCCGAAGGTGCCGTCCTTGTCGGAGACGCGCTTCTCCAAGGCGTAGGCGAGGAAGCTGCCGAGCGAGGCGCCGGCCCCTGGCAGGACGCCGGCGACGAAGCCGATGAACGATCCGCGCAGCATGGCGCCGGCGGTGGCGACGATGTCCGACAGCCGGGCGTAGGCCCGGTGGACCGACACCACGGCGGAGTGGGTGGCGTGGGTGTGCTCCAGGTAGATCAGCACCTCGCTGATCGCGAACAGGCCGACGATCGCGACGATCGGGTGGAAGCCGTCGAACAGATGGAAGATGCCGAACGTGTAGCGGGCGGTGCCGCTGACCGGGTCGAGGCCGACCGTGCCGAGCGCCAGCCCGAAGGCGGCGGCCATCAGGGTCTTGGCGGGGTTGGCGCCGGTGACGCCGCCGATCGTGGCAAAGGCCAGGACGTAGAGCGCGAAGTACTCG
>CAYNFA010000432.1:0-4252 GCA_964396345.1 uncultured Thalassobaculum sp. | reverse complement strand
GGTGACGGCGTTCTCGAGGGTCTTGGCCGAGGCGCCCGGGTAGACGGCGTTGATCGACACCGCCGGCGGCGCGATCCGGGGATACTGCTCGACCGGCAGCCCGAGGATCGCCAGCCCGCCGGCCAGCATGATGACGATGGCGATCACCCAGGCGAACACCGGGCGGTCGATGAAGAACTGGGCCATGATCGGCTCTCCCGGGCCGGCTCAGCGGGTGACGGTGTCGGGGGCGCGGCGCGCCGCGATAGCCTCGGCCGGCGCCACCGGCTTGACCCGGGCGCCCGGCTGGACCTTCTGCATACCCTCCGCGACGATGCGGTCGCCGGGGTTGAGCCCGGCGGTCACCAGCCAGTCGTTGTCGACGGCCCCGTCGGTCTCGATGGCGTGCGGTGCCACTCTGTCCTCGCCGTCGAGCAGCCACACCCGGGCGCTGCCGTCGGTGGTCCGGAACACCGCCTGCTGAGGAATCAGGATGGCGTTCTCCCGCACCCCCTGCTCGACCCGGGCGCGCACGAACATGCCCGGCAGCAGCTCCGAGCGCGGGTTCGGGACCACGGCGCGCAATTGCACGGTGTTGGTGTCCGGCTCGACCGTGATGTCGGAGAACAGCAGCTGGCCCTTCTCCCCGTAGGCGGTGCCCGAGGCGTCCAGGATCACCGTCACCGAGGCGGTGCCGGCGCTGTCGGAATCGGCCTCGACGCTGCCGGCGGCGAAGTCCCGGCGAAGCCGCGAGAGCTGGGAGAGCGATTGCGAGAGATCGACGTAGATCGGGTCGATCTGCTGAACCACCGCCAGCGCGGTCACCTGGTTGGCCGTCACCAGGGCGCCCTCGCTGACCGCGGACTTGCCGATCCGGCCCGAGATCGGCGAGACGACGTTGGTGTAGCCAAGATTGATCCGGGCAGCCTCGATCGAGGCGCGGGCGGCGGCGGCGTCCGCCTCGGCCTGCTTCTGGGCCGCGACGGCGTCGTCGTTGTTCTGCCGGCTGACCGCGTTCGACCCCAGCAACTCGCGGTAGCGCCGCGCCTTGGCGGTGGTCACGGCGACGTTGGCTTCGGCCTTCTGCAACTCGGCCTGGGCGCTCGCCAGCGCCGCCTCGTACGGCTTGGAATCGATCCGGTAGAGGGGCTGGCCGGCGGCGACCACGCCGCCCTCGTTGAACAGGCGCTCGCGGATGATGCCATCGACCTGCGGCCGGATCTCCGCCACCCGGAAGGCCGTGGTCCGGCCCGGCAGTTCCGCGGTGACCGGCAGCCGTCGGGCCTCGACGGTGGCCACCACCACCTCGACGGGCGCATCCTCCTGTCGGGGCGCGGCCGCCTCCTGGACCGGCTCGTCGCAGGCAGCAAGGGCAACCAGCAGACCCGCGGCGGCGGTCATGCTCCGAAGCGTCGTCAGTCCAGGCATGATCGGTCCCCGGTCTCGGCCCGGTCCTTCGCCCCGTCCCGCGCGGGCGAGGTCTTGGAGGCGGCGCGTGATATCCTATGTACTGTAACGTACAGTACAGTTCGAATGGGTACATAGGGAGGGGCAGGTGGGATGGTCAAGGGGTCGGTGTCGCGGGAGGCATGGGTGACGCCGGACGCACAGGCTGCGACCGGCCGGCCGGTCGGCCCGAGAGGCGAGGCGCGGCGCCGGGCTTTGCTCGACGCGGCCGCCCGGCTGTTCGTCACCAAAGGGTTCGAGAAGACCACGCTGCGCGACCTGGTGGAGACCGCCGGTGGATCGCGCGCGACGATCTACGAGCTGTTCGGCGACAAGGCCGGGCTGTTCCGGGCGATGATGGAGGAGAGCAACCGGCGCGTCCTCGATCATCTGTCGGACGCGCGGTCGCCGCTGCCGGCGTCGCCCGACGAGGCCCTGGTCCGGTTCGCCCTGCATTTCCTGCGCGGAATCCTGAACGACGAGACCCGCGCGGTGGTCCGCGTGCTGGTGGCCGAAAGCGGCCGCATCCCGGACATCGCCGAGGAATTCTGGCAGAGCGGCCCGGCCACTACGGTGCGCGGCGTCGCCGACTACCTCCGAGCGTTGGCCGATGGCGGCGGGCTGCGGATCGAGGATCCCGAGGCCTCGGCCCAGGCGTTCATCAGCATGGTGGTCGGGGAGTTGTTCATGAAGGGCCTGATCCTGCCGGGCCGGCCGGTGCCGGACGATGAGATCGAGCGCCGGGTGCGCTACGCCGTCCGGCTGTTCCTGGACGGCATCCGGGCCCCCGCCGGCGCCGGCCGCGGCGCGGCGGCTAGCGGCAGAAGCTGATCGAGCCTTCGGCGCACACCCGCTGGCCGTCGATCCAGATGGTTCCGGAGAGATCGGCGCGGAAGAAATCGACGTCGCGAAGCTTGGCACCGGTCAGGTCGGCGCCGCGCAAATTGGCCGATACCATCCGCGAGCCGACGAGGTCGGCGTTGCGGAACGATGCCCCCTTCAGGTTGGCCTGGGTGAAGTCGGCGCTGCGCAGTTGCGCGTCCGCGAACACCGCGCCCTCGAGCTCGGCGCCCTGGAAGCGCACCCGGCCACCTTGGAGCCGGGTGAAGTTCGTGCCGGCGAGCGTGGCGCGGTTGAAGCTCGCGTTGTCGAGACGCGCGCCGGTGAGGTCGATGCGCGACAGGTCGTAGCGGTCGAAGCTGCACCGCCGCCAGTCGACGCCGGGCTGCGGCGGGTCGGTGCAGGCAGCCGAAGCCACGCTCGCGGAGACCAGCAGCAGCAGCAGGGCGGCGACCGCGCGGAGTGCGGATTTTCCAAATCGTTCCATTGGTCGGCACCGTAACGGCCTGAGGCGGCAAAAAGCAAAACCAATCCACCGGCTCGCGGCACCACGTCGGGGCGGCGGCCATGTCCAGTCTGTGGATATCCACAGATGCCGAGCGGTGTTGCGCTGCGTTATACGCTGGGTTTGTGCCGGCTCGCCGATGGTCTATAAACGGCCGCGTCGACCCGCGAGCGCCCGCTTCGGGCCGGCGCCCGGGTCGGAATGCCTCGAGGGGGTTGAAGAATGAGCGCTGAGCGTCGGCCGATGTCGCCGCATCTCCAGATCTACAAGCCGCAACTGACCAGCGTGCTGTCGATCTCGCACCGGATCACCGGGGTCGGGCTGGCGGCGGGGACGTTGCTGCTGACCTGGTGGCTGCTGGCCGCCGCCTCAGGCCCCGAAGCGTTCGCCACGGTGCAGGGCTTCCTCGGCTCCTGGATCGGCTACCTGATCCTGTTCGGCTTCAGCTACGCGCTGATGTACCACCTCTGCAACGGCGTCCGTCACCTGTTCTGGGACGCCGGCCGGGGCTTCGAGCTTCCGACGGTCTACAAATCCGGCTGGGCCGTGGTATTCGGCGCGGCGGCGCTGACGGTGATCGCCTGGGCGATCGCTTTCGCGTCGGCCTGAGGGCGGAGAGGAGCATGACGATGGCAGGCAAGACCTTTCGCTCGATGCGGACGCCGCTGGCCCGGGTGCGCGGCCTCGGCTCGGCCAAGGAAGGCGTCCATCACTGGTGGGCGCAGCGCCTGACGGCGCTTGCCCTGGTCCCGTTGACGCTCTGGTTCGTCGTGTCGGTGGCCGGGCTTGCCGGCATGGACCACGCCGCGGCGGTCGCCTGGATCGGCTCGCCCGCGGTGACCGTCTTGCTGGTGCTGCTGGTCACTGCGACCTTCTGGCACGCCCAGCTCGGTGTGCAGGTGGTTATTGAGGACTACGTTCATAGAGAGGCGGTCAAGCTTGTGGCGCTAATCGCCGTCAAGTTCGCGGCCGTCCTGTTGGCGATCGCGTCGATCTTCGCCGTGCTGCGGCTGGCGTTCGGAGGCTGAGGTCATGGAATCCTACAAGATCATCGAACACGAATACGACGCGGTGGTCGTCGGCGCCGGCGGCGCCGGGTTGCGCGCCACCCTCGGGATGACGCTGGAGGGGCTGAAAACCGCCTGCATCACCAAGGTGTTCCCGACCCGCAGCCACACCGTGGCGGCGCAGGGCGGGATCGGCGCCGCCCTCGACAACATGGGTGAGGGCGACAACTGGCGCTTCCACATGTACGACACCGTCAAGGGCTCCGACTGGCTCGGCGACCAGGACGCCATCGAGTACATGTGCCGCAATGCCATCCCGGCGGTAATCGAGCTTGAGCACTATGGCGTGCCGTTCTCCCGCACCGACGAGGGCCGGATCTACCAGCGGCCGTTCGGCGGCCACACGCTGAACCACGGCAAGGCGATGGCAACGCGCGCCTGCGCCGCCGCCGACCGGACCGGCCACGCGATCCTG
>CAYNFA010000431.1:0-4255 GCA_964396345.1 uncultured Thalassobaculum sp. | reverse complement strand
ACAGGCGGCAACAGGCCTTCAAACCGCTCTCCCGTTTCGGGGAGCTCGGCCGAGCCGCGCGGACGACCGGGATGGACTTCGGCGCCGACATGATGAGCGACCAGCCGCACGATACGTTCGCCGTCGGCGGGCGAGAGTCGTTCTCCCGTATCGGACAAGCCCTCGGACAGCCGGTCGATCCATAGCCGACCATCGGGGTTGAGCATGACCTCGACGATTTGCGGGTCATCCAGGAATCCGGCGATGGCGGGGCCGAGCGCGGTGCGCAACATGCGCGCGCCGCGCAATAGCGCTTCGGATTTTTGGTGTGTACTCGCCACGTCGTCCCCGTTTTTCTTTTGGGACGCAAAGGCGGCCCGTCATCGGGGATGAGTAAAAGAGCCAGAAATGAGGCTACTGCAACAGGGACAAGGGCGTAGTAGTGGGGTGGCGTAGAAAGACAGGTGATCGGCGGAGTTGCGGAATATCTGCAAGCTCTTTGATGAGGCTATTCAGCTTCTGATTGACGGATCATCGGAACCGTCGGCCGGCATCGTGCCGCCGATATCGTCCGGGATTTCTTTCAGGAAACTCTGACCTTTCTGCAAGCGCCGCCCGAGTGTTTCGATGAAGCCTTCGTAGCGCTCGCGGCCTTTGATTTGCGCTGTGGCCTGCGCGTCGTTGGGCAGCGGCGGCGTGATGGTCAACCAGAAGCGCACGAACAGCGCCAGTGTCTCGGCGGTGACACCGAGATCGCGTTCCATTCGCTGGACCTGGCGGGACAGCCGGTCGAGCCGACGCGCGAAGGCCGCTTCGCGTTTGTCGGCGCCGTCGGGCGACAGGAACGAGGCGACAGCCGCTTCCACGATCGCTGAGCGGGACAGCTTCTTGCGATCAGCAAGATCGGCGATCTGCTTCAGCATCTCCGGCGGAAAATAGACATTCATTCGGTCACGCATGGCTCATCTCACATATCGATGCCGTCATTGGGATCGAGCGAGACCTGGCGGGCGACACCGCCCATCTGCTGGCGCAGGATGCGCGACTGGCGGGCAGCATCCTCGGGCTCGTCGTCGATCATGATGGCGAATTCTTCGGCGGGCTTGGGCGTGCTGGTTTCCTTGGAGATGGCGACGTGTTCTGGAAGCTCAGGTTCGCGGCGAAGCCCGCTATTGGCGGCATCGCCTTCAACATTCTCGATTTCTGTCAGCAGCGCGGCATCCAGCGTTTGCGGTTTGAGCGCAGACCAACCGTCCGCGTGAGCCGAACGCGCAGGCGCGGTGAGATCGGGCGGCGGCAGGATGCGTTCCTTGAAGCGGGCATCCTCATAGTAGCGCGCCTCCTTCGCCCGAACCGGCGGCGTCCCGGCGATCATCACAATCTCGTCGGCGGGTGGGAGCTGCATCACCTCGCCGGGCGTGAGAAGGGGCCGCGCCGTCTCCGAACGCGAGACCATCAGATGGCCGAGCCATGGTGACAGCCGGTGGCCGGCATAGTTTTTCATCGCCTTCATTTCGGTCGCGGTGCCGAGCGCGTCGGACACGCGCTTGGCGGTGCGTTCATCATTGGTGGCGAAGCTGACGCGCACATGGCAATTGTCGAGGATCGAGTTGTTCGCGCCATAAGCCTTCTCGATCTGGTTCAGCGACTGCGCGATGAGAAAGGCTTTCAGACCATAGCCCGCCATGAAAGCGAGGGCTGACTCGAAGAAGTCGAGGCGGCCCAGCGCCGGAAACTCGTCGAGCATCATGAGGACGCGGTGGCGGCGGCCTTTGGCGTGAAGATCTTCGGTCAGACGTCGGCCGATCTGGTTTAGCACGAGGCGGATCAGTGGCTTGGTCCGGGAGATGTCGGACGGCGGCACGACGAGGTAGAGTGTCGCGGGACTGGCGTTCTCAATGAGATCGGCAATGCGCCAGTCGCAGCGGCGCGTGACCTCCGCGACGACTGGATCGCGGTAAAGACCCAGGAACGACATGGCGGTGGAGAGCACACCGGAGCGTTCATTGTCAGATTTGTTGAGCAGCTCGCGCGCTGTCGAGGCGACGACAGGGTGCGGACCTTTTTCACCCAGATGGGGCGTCGTCATCATCGCCTTCAGCGTCGTCTCGATCGGGTGTTTCGGATTGGAGAGGAAGGCGGCGACACCGGCGAGCGTCTTGTCGGCTTCGGCATAGAGGACATGGAGGATCGCACCGACGAGGAGCGAGTGGCTGGTCTTCTCCCAATGGTTTCGTTTTTCGAGCGAGCCTTCCGGATCGACCAGCACATCGGCGACGTTCTGGACGTCGCGTACCTCCCATTCGCCGCGCCGGACTTCGAGCAATGGATTGTAGGCAGAGGATTTGGGATTGGTCGGATCGAACAGCATCACGCGGCCGTGCTGCGCGCGGAAGCCGGCAGTGAGCTGCCAGTTCTCGCCCTTGATGTCGTGGACGATGGCCGACCCCGGCCATGTGAGCAGGGTCGGAACGACGAGGCCCACCCCCTTGCCGGATCGTGTCGGGGCAAAGCACAGCACATGCTCCGGGCCATTGTGACGGAGATAGTCGCGGTCCAGCTTGCCGAGCACGACGCCGTCCGGACCAAGCAGCCCCGCCGCTTTGATCTCACTGCGTGCGGCCCAGCGGGCCGAGCCGTAGGTCTCTGCGTTCTTGGCTTCTCTGGCGCGCCACACTGACATCGCAATCGCAACCGGGATCGAGATCAAGCCGCCGGACACAGCGATGTAGGCGCCCTCAAGAAAGATCGACGGTGCATAAGCGTCAAAGGAGAACCACCACCAGAAGAAGGCGGGCGGGTAATAGACAGGCCACCCCAACACGGTGAACCAGGGTGCGCCAAGCTGCGATTGAAAACCGAGTTGCCATGCCGTCCATTGGGTGGCCGCCCAGATCATGATGAGCACGATCAGGAAGACGACGATGATCTGGCCCCAGAGAATTCTTGTCGCAGGCATTGTTTTGTCCTTTCTTGGCGGAGGTGACGATGGCCTCTCGTTACAGGCCGAGATCGCGTTTTCGCCCCAAGCTCCACTCGATGCCGCCGCTGCCGCTGGCTACGCCCGAGAGGTGCTGGCCGAGCTTCTTCTCAAGCGGCGGTGACCAGGGCACGAGCCGGAATCCGAGTCCGTCATCGATCATGGCGAAGCGACCCGACGCGAGGGTGAGGCGCTGGCGATAGGTGCCGGCGACCTGGTCTCCGGCGGCAGCCTTGATGTGCGGCAATCCCGTTTCCGCCGAGAGTCTGGCGCCGACGACATCCAGCTCACGCTTGCGAAGCGTGTCGAGAAGGTCGCGGGCAAAGATGATGCGCTGGCCCTGCCTACGAGCGAGACCATCGTGTGCGAGATGCTCGGCCCGCGCGCTCATGGCGTCGCGCGTTTCGCGGCCGAAGCCACCCATCGACATCGGCATGGCATCGCGTTCGACGAGGCGATGATCGAGCCATGTGGCGCCCGGTGCGGTGATCTGTCGGTTGAGGTCGAAGTCCGAGCGGTTGGCGAGCACAAGTGTTGGCCGTTGATCTTGAGGCCCGCCGAAGCGACGCACCTCGACGATGCCGCCGATCGGCGGGGAATGCTCGAAGGCTTCGAGGCCCCGGAACCTGATATGGTGAGCGCGGCCGTCGGTGCCGTCGATCACGGCATAAGCCTCGCCGGTCAGCTCATCGTGCAGGCCTTTGTCGACACGGCGGCCGATGATCGGCGAGCCCGGGCTTCCGGCGTCGATTACATAGTCGGCGAACCCGCGATCCTGGCCGCGCTCGGTGAAAGCGCGGTGCATGGTCTTGATGATGTCGCCACGCATCCCGAGGTCGCGTAAGGCTCGTTCTGCCTCAAGACCCACCATCCATTCGCCGGGACTGGCCGCTGTGGCGAGGCCCATCTTCTCGAGGTGCTGGAGGCGGCCGACCATGAGACGCCGGGTCTCGGGATCGGACGCGCCGACATTCTCGGGCCGCAGGTCGATATGTCCGGTCTCATCGGCGGCGATACGGATCTCGACGTCGAGACGCGTCCAGCGTTCTGCAGAAATCTCCTTCGCAAGCGCGTTGCTGATTTCGTGCTCGGGCTTTGGACCGAGTTCGATGGAGACTAAATCCTCGGCGCGCGAACGCAGGCCGCGGCTGATATAGTCGCGCGAGATCACAAGATCGGCGCCCGCCTGATCGACGCCGCGCACGATGAGATGAACGTGCGGGTTGTCAGTGTTCCAGTGATCGACGGCCACCCAGTCGAGCCGCGTACCGAGGTCGGCTTCCATCTGCGTGGCCA
>CAYNFA010000430.1:0-4272 GCA_964396345.1 uncultured Thalassobaculum sp. | reverse complement strand
AGTTTGGGTCGGCCTCCCACGACACCGTGATCGGGTCGCCGATGATGTGGTCGCGCAGCCGGATTTCGGGGTAGATCTTGGCGAGCGCCGACAGCGCCAGGTCGACACGCTTCTCGACCGGCAGCGGCAGCATCTTCAGCGCGTCGCCCATCCACGAATAGGTCAGGCAGATCACCCCCGGCCTGCCGGGGCCGTTGTCGAACAGGTAGGTGCCGCGGGTCAGGCGGTCGGTCAGCGTCATGCTCATGCGGTCGCGGCCGGTGGCCGGGTCCTTGTCCTTCCAGAACGGCCGGTCGACCATCACGAAGGTCTTGGACGATTGCATGTAGCGGGTGCGGTCGAGCGCCATCCACAGGCGGTGCGAGAACAGCTCCTCGTCGCACTCGATGGCGGTGGTCAGCAGCCAGCTCTGGCAGGTCGCCACCACCGCGTCGAAGGCCTGGGTGCGGCCCCAGCGGTCGGTGACGGCGAACGCGCCGCCGGCGTGGCGGGCGATGCGGGTCACGCCCGGGCGCGGCGCGCCGGCGTGCAGGGCCGCCAGCGTAGTGCCGCGCGGCCAGTGCGCGATCCGCTCCGGCGCCCGCCGCCACAGCCCCTGCGGCACCCGCTCGACGCCGCCGACGATCAGCCGCTGGTTGTCGTCGCACCCGGTCAGCACGACCCGCAGGATCTCCAGCATCGAGTTCGGGAAGTCGCTGTCCCAGCCGCCGGTGCCGAACCCGACCTGGCCGAACACCTCGCGGTGGCGGAACGGCAGGGCCCGGAACGCCGAGGACGAGGCGACGAAATCGTAGAATGTCCGCTCGTCCCACAGCGGCACCAGGGCGTTCCAGATCGCCTTCAGCCGGGGCACGTCGCGGGCCCGGAGCGCCGCCTGCAGCTCGGAGAACCGCGCCCCTTCCTCGAGCGCGGCGGTCCAGGCCTCGGCGACCTCGCGGAACATCGCCGGCAGATCGTCGAGGGTGCGGGCGTAGAAGGTCTCGCCCTCCAGGTCGACGACGGTGCTGCCGGCCGCCGGGGTCAGCGGGTTCGGGAACGGCCGTGACTCGACGCCGACCCGGTTGGCGTAGTGCCAGAACGCCGTCGAGGATTCCGGGAACCGCATGCCGCCGAGCTCGGCGACGATGCCGTCGGCGCCCTCGAAGGGCTGCGAGCGCAGCCGGCCGCCGAGCTGGCCGGATTCGTACACCACCGGCCGCAGGCCGAGCTTCATCAGTTCGTAGGCGACGATCAACCCGGCGATACCGGCGCCGACCACCGCGACCTCGGCGCCGTGGCGCTCGGCCGGGACGCTGCCGAGGCCGGCGGGGTGGGCCAGCCAGTCGTCGTAGGCGAACGGGAAGTCGGGGCCGAAGGCGGTCACCGGGCCGGCCCCGGGGCCGCCGGACATCGTGTGGTCGTCGGCGTCGGTCGGCAGGCTCACGCTGGTCCTCGCGGCGGGTCGTAGAGGTCGGGGCGGCGGTCCCGCAGATACGGGATGCGGGAGCGGATGGCGGCGAGCCGGGTCGGATCGAGGTCGGCGACCAGCAGCGTCTCGTCGGTGCCGGCGCGCGCCAGATCGTCGCCGTCCGGGCCGGTCACGCAACTCAGCCCGCAATACTCGAGATCGGCCTCGCGTCCGACGTAGTTGGCGTAGGCGACGTACAGCGTGTTCTCGGCGGCACGCGTCGGCACCAGCCGGGTGGCGACGGTCTCGAACGGGCGCATGTTGGCGGTCGGCACCAGCACCGCCTCGGCGCCGGCCAGGGCCAAGCCGCGCGCCACCTCCGGGAACTCGATGTCGTAGCAGATCGCCAGCCCGACCCGCAGGCCGCCGAGCGTCACCACCGGCGACGGGGTGGCGCCGGCGCCGAACTGCACCCGGTCGAGGTCGCCGAACAGGTGGGTCTTACGGTATCCGGCGACCGCCGCGCCGTCGGCGCCGACCAGCCGGACGGCGTTGTAGACCGCGTCGCCTTCGCGCTCCGGATAGCCGTACAGGATCGCCACGCGGTGGCGCCGGGCGATCGCGGCGGCGGCCTCGGCGGACCGGCCGTCGGCCGGCTCGGCCAGACGCGCCACGGCATCGGCGCCGATCGCGTAGCCGGTCAGGAACATCTCCGGCGTCACCAGCAGCCCGGCACCGGCCGCCGCGGCACGGCCGGCGGCGGCGTCCAGCCGGGCGAGGCCGGCGGCGCTGTCGGGGGCGCCGGGCGCGCATTGCAGGAGGGCGATCCGCATGGCGCCATCATTAGCGCGCCGCCGCCCGGCGTGCCACCGCTGCCGAACGCGCTTGGCCGACCTGCTGTTCCGGAACCCCTCGGCAAGGCCGTCCGCGGGGGCGCGCGGCGGCGTCAGCCTTCCAGCCGAAACCCCTCGTAGCCCTTCGCTGCGACGTCGTTGCAGATCTCGCGGTAGCGCGCCATGCCGCCGGCGTAGGGCATGAACACCCGCGGCTTGCCGGGGACGTTGGCGCCGAGATACCAGGAGTGGCCGGCGAGCGGCAGCAGGGTGGCGTTGGCGGCGGCGTTGACGTGCTCGACCCAGCGCTCGGCGGCCTCCGGGGTCGGCTCGATGCGGGTCACGCCCTCGGCGCGCAGATGCGCGATGCAGTCGGTGATCCACTCGACGTGCTGCTCGATCGCCACCGGCATGTTGCTCAGCACCGACGGGCTGCCGGGGCCGGTCACGGTGAACAGGTTCGGGAAACCCGGCATCTGCAGGCCGAGATAGGTGCGCGGGCCGGCCTTCCAGGCGTCGCGCAGGCTGGCCCCGTCGCGGCCGGTGATGTCGATGTTCAGCAGCGGCCCGGTCATGGCGTCGAAGCCGGTGGCGAACACGATGACATCCAGCGCGTGCTCGGTGCCGTCGCGCAGCACCACGCCGGACGGGGTGATCCGCTCGATCGGGTTGGCGCGCACGTCGACCAGCGCGACGTTGGGGCGGTTGTAGGCGTCGAAGTAATCGCTGTCGATCGGCGGCCGCTTGGTGGCGAACGGGTGGTCGATGTCGGACAGCAGCGCCGCCGTCTTCGGATCCTTCACGATCTCGCGGATCTTGCGCTTCAGGAACTCGGCGGCGGTGTCGTTGGCCGACTTGTCGACCAGCAGGTCGCGGAACGCCGCGCGGAACTGCAGCCCGCCCTTGGCCCAGGCCGCCTCGTAGATCGCCTCGCGCTCGTCGTCGCCGACGTCGTGGGCCGAGCGGTCCTCGATCACGAAGGGGTGGCCGTTCGGGGTCGAGTGCATCACCCGGCGCACCTCCGGGTGGTTCTCCTTCACCCAGCGCTTGAACTCGGGCGTCAGCGGGGCGTTGTGGGCCGGGATGCTGTAGTTGGCGGTGCGCTGGAACACGGTCAGGTGCTTCGCCTGGCGGGCGATCACCGGCACCGCCTGGATGCCGGTCGAGCCGGTGCCGATCTGGCCGACGCGCTTGCCGGTGAAGTCGACGCCGCCGTGCGGCCACTGGCCGGTGTGGTACCACGCGCCCGCGAAGCTCTCGATGCCGGGGATCCGGGGGAGGTTCGCCGAGGACAGGCAGCCGACGGCGGTAATCAGGTAGGTGGCGGTCAGGCGCTCGCCGGCCTCGGTCTCGACGGTCCAGCGGTTCGCCGCCTCGTCGAAGCGCGCCGCCGTCACACGGGTGCCGAAGCGGATGTCGCGCTTCAGGTCGAAGCGGTCGGCGACGTGGTTCAGGTAGCGCATGATCTCGGGCTGCTCGGGATAGCGCTCCGTCCATTCCCACTCCTCCAGCAACTCCTTGGAGAAGGTGTAGCAGTAGGAATGGCTCTCGGAATCGCAGCGGGCACCGGGATAACGGTTCCAGTACCAAGTGCCGCCGACTCCGTCGCCGGCCTCCAGAACCAGCGCCGACAGGCCGAGCCGGTCGCGCAGGCAATGCAGTTGGTACAGGCCGGAGAAACCGGCGCCGATGATCACGGCGTCGAGGTGCGGGGCGGCGGTCATGGCGCGGCAGGCTCCATCTCTGAGATTAAATGAATCATGAGCCATGATTCAGAATTTTTCAACCACGGTCCGGCGACCGAGCGCGAATCCGGGTGATTTGCCCGGGCTCAAGCGGCCTTCAGCACCCCGCGCATCGCCTCGGCGACCCGTGCCGGGACGGTGAGAAGCTGCCCCTCTGAAGGGTGGCACTCCCCGCACAGCAGCCCGCCGCGCTCGAAGTCCATCGCAGCCCGTTTTTCCGGAAGCGCCCCTCCGCAACCGACACAGGTACCCAAGTGCGGTCGATAGCCGCTGTGGGTGAGCCAGGCCATCTCAAAGGCGAGTCGCT
>CAYNFA010000429.1:0-4274 GCA_964396345.1 uncultured Thalassobaculum sp. | reverse complement strand
GGCGGCACCAACGCGGTCCTGGCCCTGCGCCGGTTCGACGCCTGACCCGACAGCCGCCGCGGCGCGGGCCGATCCCCTTCGGGCCCGCGCTGTGGCGGCCCCGGACGACCGACGAAGGACGATCATGAGCGAGACCGCCCACCCCCGCCCGATCATGGCCGGCAAGCGCGGCCTGATCCTGGGCGTGGCCAACGAGAAGTCCATCGCCTGGGGCATCGCCTCGGCGGTAGCGGGCCACGGCGCCGAACTCGCGTTCACCTACCAGAACGAGGCGATCCGGCGGCGCGTGGAACCGCTGGCGCAGTCCGTCGGCTCCGACATGGTGATGGCCTGCGACGTCGGCGACACCGCCAGCCTCGACGCCGCGGTGGCCGCGGTGGCAGCGCGCTGGGACCGCATCGACTTCGCGGTCCACGCCGTCGCCTACTCGGACAAGAACGAGCTCAAGGGCCGCTACTGCGACACCAGCCGGAGCAACTTCCGGCACACCCTCGACATCTCCTGCTACTCGTTCACCGCCCTCGCCCAGCGCCTGGCGCCGATGATGCCCTCCGGCGGCAGCCTGATAACCCTGACCTATCTCGGCGCCCAGCGATCGACCCCGAACTACAACGTCATGGGCGTGGCCAAGGCGGCGCTGGAGGCCAGCGTGCGCTACCTCGCCGCCGATCTCGGGCCGGACGGCATCCGGGTGAACGCGATCTCGGCCGGGCCGATGCGCACGCTGGCCGGCTCGGCGATCGCCGACGCCCGCTACACCTTCCGCTTCGCCGAGAACGCCGCGCCGCTGAGGCGCAACGCCAGCCTCGAGGAAGTCGGCCACGCCGGCCTCTATCTGCTGTCTGACCTGTCATCCGGGGTCACCGGCGAGATCATGCACGTCGACGGCGGCTTCCATTCGGTCGCCATCCCGCGCCCGCAGGCCGGAGTCACACCGCCGCCCGAGCAGGCGTCATAGGTCGATCCGAAAGCGCAACGACTGGCCGCCGCCATAGGCGGCAGCCTTTTCGAAGCGCTCGACCAGATAGCCGCCGTTGGCGGTGATCACCCGTTGCGAGGGCAGGTTGTCGGGGTCGGCCGTCACCTCGACATGCGCCAAGCCATACGGTCTGACCTCCTTCAGCAGCAGGGACAGTGCCGCCGTGGCGTAGCCACGCCGACGCCGCCACGGCACCACAGCGTAACCGATGTGGCCGAGGACGTGCGGCGGCAGCGCCGCGGCGCCCGGCTGCCATCGGAACCCGATCGATCCGGCGACCTCGCCGTCCCAGAGCCAGCGCCGGAAGCCGGGCAACCTCGGCACCCGCGTGCCGTCGGGCAGGATGATCGGGCCGGCACGTCCGTCGGGATCGTCGAGGGCGGCGACGAACGCCGCGGGGTCGCTCTCGGCCCGCGCGATCTCCTCCTCGGCCGGGACCGATCGGGTGTTGTCGGGCGACCAGCCGCGCCGCAGCGCGACGAGGTAGGAACCAAGGGTTTCCAGGGACGGCACGATCAGGGAGCAGGGCGGCATGCCCGATGCTACCGCGGGAGTGCCAGGGCGCCAAAGGCATCCCCGGTCGGCCGCTTCGGCCCTTGCCACCGTCGGGCTGAGCGTTACCGTGGCGAGCCGTCAGCCGCGCGGGTAGCGATCCATGTCTGTCATCACCACTGTCGAAGAGCTCGAGGCGCTGTACGGCGTCCCCGGCGAGGCCTCGACCGCCAAGGTGGCGGACCGGATCACCTCGCACTACCGGGTCCTGATCGCGGCCTCGCCGTTCGTGGCGCTGGCGACCGCGGGGCCCGAAGGCCTCGATTGCTCGCCGCACGGCGACAGCGCCGGGTTCGTGCGGATCCACGACGACCGCACGCTGATGATGCCGGACCGGCGCGGCAACAACCGGGTCGACTCCCTGCGCAACATCGTGCGCGACCCGCGGGTCGGGCTGCTGTTCCTGATCCCCGGCTCCGGCACCACGCTGCGGGTCAACGGAAGGGCCCATCTCGACACCGACCCGGCGCTGCTCGCCTCGTTCGCCATGGACGGCAAGCCGCCGCGCTCAGTGGTCGTGGTCGCGGTCGAGACCGTGTACTTCCAGTGCGCGCGGGCGATCATCCGCGCCGGCCTATGGGATCCGGCGCGGCATGTTGAGCCGAACAGCCTGCCGACCCCCGGCCAGATCCTGGCGGCGCTGAGCGGGGATCGGGTCGGCGGCGCCGACTACGACCGGGAATGGCCGGAGCGGGCCCGGTCCTCGATGTGGTGATGGTGGTGACCTGGGGGTCCGACAACCGGCGCTCGGCCCGGCCGACCGGCGTCTACAGGCCGCGCAGGGTCGGCGGGTCGTCGGTGACGATGCCGTCGATGCCCCAGGCGTACAACTCGGCGGCGCGGGCGCGCTCGTTGACCGTGTAGGTCATGGGGACCCAGCCGCCATCGGCGATCCGGGCGACGTCACTCTCGGTCCGCAGGGATTGCTGGTCGGAGATCACCGTGACCGCGCCGAGGTCGCGGGCGGCATCCTGCCAGCCCTCGGGGAACTTCCAGATCAGCAGGCCGCGCTGGAAGGTCGGGGCGTAGTCGCGGACCACCCGCAACGACTGGATGGCGAAGCTGGTGATCAGGATCGGGTCGGCGGCGGTCCAGCCGGCGTTGTCCAGCACCGCCAGCACGGCGGCGGCGGTGGCTGCCTCGCTGCCCTTGTCGGGCTTGATCTCGAGGTCGAGCCCGAGGCCGAGAGTCCGACATTCCTCCAGGCACTGCGCCAGGGTCGGCACCGGCTCGCCGGCGAAGCGCGGATCGAACCGCGTGCCGGCGTCGAGCCGGCCGAGTTCGGCGGCGGTCAGGTCCGCCACCGGCCCCTGGGCGGTGGTGGTGCGTTCCAGGGTGGCGTCGTGCATCAGCACCGGGACGCGGTCGCGGGCGAGCTTGGCATCGACCTCGATCCAGGACACGCCGCTCTCGGCGGCGGCCCGGATCGAGGCCAACGTGTTCTCGGGTGCCAACGCGGCGGCACCGCGATGGCCGATCAGCCGGGGAGCGACGAAACGTCCTGACCCGGGCGACGCCATCACGACGCCTCCCGGTCCGGCCCCGAACGCCGCTCCGCGGTCACTCGGCCGCCTTCTTCTCGAGGTCCTCGCCGGTCTTCTGGTCGACGACCTTCATGGACAGCTTCACCTTGCCGCGGTCGTCGAAGCCGATGACCTTGACCTTCACGGCGTCGCCTTCCTTGACGATCTCGCTGACGCTCTCAGGCCGCCGCTCGGAGGTCAGCTGGCTGATGTGCACCAGACCGTCCTTCGGGCCGAGGAAGTTCACGAAGGCGCCGAACTCGAGCACCTTCACGACCTTGCCGTCGTAGATCTCGCCGACCTCGGGCTCCGCCACGATCGAGCGGACCCAGTTGAAGGCGGCGTCGAGCGCGCTCTGCTCGACCGCGGCGATCTTGACCGAGCCGTCATCCTCAATGTCGATCTTGGCGCCGGTGGTCTCGCAGATCTCGCGGATCACCTTGCCGCCCGAACCGATGACCTCGCGGATCTTGTCGGTCGGGATCTTCATCATCATCATCTTCGGCGCGGTCGCCGAGACGCCCTCGCGGGCGTTGTTCAACGCCTTGGCCATCTCGCCGAGGATGTGCAGCCGGCCCTCGCGCGCCTGGCCAAGCGCCACCTCCATGATCTCGCGGGTGATCGAGGTGATCTTGATGTCCATCTGCAGCGCGGTGACGCCGTTCTCGGTGCCCGCAACCTTGAAGTCCATGTCGCCGAGATGATCCTCGTCGCCGAGGATGTCCGAGAGCACCGCGAACTTGTCGCCCTCCTTGATCAGGCCCATGGCGATGCCGGCGATCGGACGGATCAGCGGAACGCCCGCGTCCATCATCGACAGCGAGGTGCCGCAGACCGTGGCCATCGAGGACGAGCCGTTCGACTCGGTGATCTCGGAGACCACCCGGATGGTGTAGGGGAACGCCTCCTTGGCCGGCAGCAGCGGCTTGGTGGCCCGCCACGCCAGCTTGCCGTGGCCGATCTCACGCCGGCCCGGCGACCCCATGCGGCCAGCTTCGCCGACCGAGTAGGGCGGGAAGTTGTAGTGCAGCATGAAGTGCTCGCGGTACTCGCCCTCGAGCGCGTCGATGATCTGCTCGTCCTGGCCGGTCCCGAGGGTGGTGATCACGATCGCCTGGGTCTCGCCGCGGGTGAACAGCGCCGAGCCGTGGGTCCGCGGCAGCACACCGACCTCGGCCACGATCGGCCGCACGGTCTTGGTGTCGCGGCCGTCGATGCGC
>CAYNFA010000428.1:0-4289 GCA_964396345.1 uncultured Thalassobaculum sp. | reverse complement strand
CGTCAGCCGGCACCTGGGGGTCTGGCGCGAGGCCGGCCTGGTCGAGCTCGGGCGTGGCCGCATCAGGATCCGCGACAGGGCGCCGCTGTACCGCATCGTCGCCGGGGGCTGACGCTTGGTGGCGTCGTTCTTCTGGCACCTCGACCGGGTCACCGAACTGCTCAGGACCCGTGGCCGGGTCTCGTACCGCGCCCTCAAGCACGAGCTCGGGCTCGAAGACGAGCTGCTGGCCGACTTGGCAGCGGAGCTGATCACCGTGCAACGCCTCGCCGTCGAGGCCGACGACGGAGTCCTGGAGTGGACTGGGGCGGTGGCGGCCCCGGGTCGTGCCGAGCGGCGTCAGGTGACGGTCATGTTCTGCGACCTCGTGGGTTCGGCCCGGCTTGCCGAGCGGCTCGATCCGGAGGACCTGCGCGAATTGCTCCGACGCTACCAGGAAGCCGTGGACGCGATCGTCCGGCGGTGCGGGGGCGTCGTCGCCCGCTACGTGGGCGACGGGCTTCTGATGTATTTCGGCTATCCGCGGGCGCACGAGGACGACGCCGCGCGCGCGGTGCGGGCCGGCCTGCAGATCGTCCAGGCGATCCGGGAGCTGCCGTCGGCAGAGCCGTTGCGGGTGCGCATCGGGGTCCACACCGGCATGGCGGTGATGGGCGACATCGGCTCGGAAGACGGCGGCGAGCAGATGGCGGCGGTCGGCGAGACGCCGAACGTCGCGGCACGTCTCCAGGGCCTTGCGGAGCCCGATGCGGTGGTGATGAGCGAGGCGACGCACGGACTGCTCCGCGGCGCCTATGAATGCGCCCCGTTGGGCGCGCAACGTCTCCTCGGGATCACCGAGGCGATCGGTGTCTACCGGGCGTTGCGCGAGCGTCCGTCCTGGGAGATGCAGGAGTTTCCGGTCGCGTCCGAGGCGACGCCGCTGGTCGGACGGACCCGGGAGGTCGCGCTGCTCTCCCGCTATTGGGAGCAGGCGGCGGCGGGACAGGGCCAGATCGTTTTTCTGCGGGGCGAGCCGGGGATCGGCAAGTCGCGGCTGGTCCGCGCCCTGGAAGCCCGCTTGGCCGGGCAGCCGCATGTCCGTCTCAAGGCGCGCGGCGTGGAGTTCCACCGCAACAGCGCCTTCCATCCAGTCGCCGAACTGCTGCACCGCTTCCTGCGGATCGACGATGCCGGCCTGCCGGGGGCGGAGGGGTTCGACCGCCTGCGCGCAAAGCTGCTCGCCCACGGGATGCCTGGGAACGATGCCGCGGCATTGCTGGCCCCGTTCCTCCGAATCCCGCTTCCGGGCGGCGTCGACCCGCGGCGGACCCGGACACCCGAACGGGTGCGCGAGGACGCGATCATGGCGCTTCAGGGTTTCGTGCTTGCGCTGGCATCGGAGTGGCCGCTGCTCCTGATCGTCGAGGATCTGCACTGGATCGACGCATCGACCCTGGAGTGGCTGGACCGGCTGATCGACGCGGCGGCGGAGCACCGCTTGCTCGTGGTCCTCACCGCCCGCTCGGAGTTCGGCCCGCGGTGGTCCGACCGACCTGGAATTCACGAATTGAATCTTGCCCGCCTGGGCCGCAATGCCGTCGAACGCATCGTCGCGGCGGTTGCCGGCCGGCCGCTCTCGAGGGCCGTCGTGGCGGAGATCGCGAACCGGACCGATGGCGTGCCGCTGTTCGTCGAGGAGCTGACGAAGATGCTGCTCGACGCTGGCCTGGTGCCGGAGCAGACTCCCGCCAACTCATTGCAGCCGACACTTCCACAGTCGATCCCGGCGAGCCTCCAGGATTCGCTGATCGCACGGCTGGACCGGCTGCCGTCCGGCAAGCAGACGGCGCAGCTCGCCTCGATCATCGGCCGCCAGTTCTCTTATGCCATGCTCCGGCAGGTCGCCGGGCTCGACGACGCGGAGCTTCGGCGTGATCTTGCGGCACTGGTCGACGCCGAGCTTCTGATCCGGCACGGCGAGCCGCCGAGCGCGGACTACACGTTCAGGCACGCGCTGGTCCAGGATGCGGCATACCAGATGCTGCTTCGCGCCCCCCGCCGGGAGTACCACGAGCGTATCGCGCTGGTACTCGAGAAACAGCCGGGTACCGCGGCCGAGGTGCTGGCGCATCACTTCGCCCGTGCGGGACACGTCGCCACGGCGATCCGTTACTGGCAGCAGGCCGGGGAGGAGGCCGCCCGGCGCCTCGCCTATGTCGAGGCGATCAGCCATTTCGACGCGGCGATCCGGCTGCTTCCGGAACTCCCGGAGGCGTTGGAAAGGCAGCATCGGGAGCTGGAGCTTCGGACCGCGATGGGCGTCCCGCTGGTGGCGGCGAAGGGCTATGGCTCACCCGAGGCCGAGGGTTGCTACAGGCGCGCCTACGACCTGTGCCGTGAGTTCGACGACCGCGCCCGCCTGTTTTCGGCGGTCCGCGGGTTGTGGAATCTGCGGTTGGTCCGCGCCGAGCTCGGTTGGGCGCGGGAATTGAGCGAGCAACTGCTTGCCCTTGCGAGCAGCGATGACGATCCCGGCAAACAGGTCGCAGCCCATCGCGCCGTCGGCGTCACCATGTTCAAACTCGGGGAGTATCCGGCCGCCGCCAGGCACTTCCGGCTCGCGATCGATGCCTACGACCCCGCCCTGCACGCGGCTCTCGCGCCGGAGCACGGGGCGGACCCGTGCGTCGTCTGCCTGGCCTACCTCGGCACCACGACCTGGGCGCTCGGCTTTCCGGACCAGGCGCTGGGATATGTCAGCGAGGCACTGGAGCTGGCGCGGCGGCTCGGGCATGACCTCAGTGTCGCCGTCGCGCTGACCACCGCGAGCCGGTTCCACCAGGTCCGCCGCGAGCCGGCTCGTGTCCGTGAGCACGCAACCGCCGTGATAGCGCTGTCGCAGGAGCTTGGGCTACCCTACTGGCGGGCGCTCGGAACGACTTTGATGGGCTGGGCGATGGCGCACGAAGGCGACCCGAGGGGCGGCATCGTGGCGATCCAGCGCGGGCGCAAGGCGTTGCGCGACACCGGTGCCGGGCTCATCGAGCCCTGGAACCTGGCAGCGCTTGCCGACGCCCATCGTCTGGCCGATGAGCCAGCGGTCGCCCTCGGCCTGCTCGCGGAGGCGCTGACCTTGGCCGAGTCGACCGGCGAGCGATGGTGGCAGGCCGAGTTGCATCGGCTGGCGGGGGAATGCACGATCGAGCACGGCGGCGCGGACGCCGACGCGGAGGCCGCGACCTGCTTCCAGCGGGCACTCGGTGTCGCCGGGCGCCAGCAGGCGAGGTCGCTGGAGCTGCGGGCGGCTGGCAGCCTCGCACGGCTGACGGGGGGCGATAGCGAGCGCGCGCAACTGGCCGAGGTCTACGGCTCCTTCACCGAAGGCTTCGACACCCCCGACCTTCGGGAAGCCGGGGCGATACTCGACGCGCGGTCGTAGTGCCGGCCGCCGTCACGCCGCCTGGTTCCGCCCGCCATCGGCGCGTTGCGTCCTGAGCATGGACGCCGCGCCCGCATCGCGCGAAACTGCATGTCATCGACCGGCGCAGACCGGTGGCGCAGCAATCGGCATGGAGGAAGCGGCGTGTCCTACGAGACCATCCAGGTGACGCCGATCGGCGGGTCGATCGGCGCCGAGATCGCCGGCGTCGACCTTGCGCGCCCGCTCTCGAACCGGCAGGCGCAGGAGGTGCACGACGCCTTCCTGGAGCATTCCGTGGTGTTCTTCCGCGACCAGCGGCTCGACCCCGAGCAGCAGAAGCGCGCCGCCCGGCTGTTCGGCGAGCCGGTGGCGATCCCGTTCGTGAAGAGCCTCGACGGCCATCCGGAGATCATCGACATCGTCAAGGAGGCCGAGGACGCCGGGAAATACAATTTCGGCGGCAACTGGCACACCGACACGACCTTCCTGGAGACCCCGGCGCTCGGCTCGCTGCTGTACGCGCTGGAGGTGCCGCCGCGTGGTGGCGACACGCTGTTCGCCGACCAGTACGCCGCCTACGAGACTCTGTCGGACGGCATGCGCGCGCTGCTCGACGGGCTGACCGCGGTGCACACCGGCTCGCGCTCCTATGGCAGCCAGTCGAAGTTCCAGGGCGGCAGGAACGCCTCGGTGTCGATGACCATCGACGCCAGCGAGGATGGCGATCGGCTGATCGAGCACCCGGTGGTCCGCACCCACCCCGAGAGCGGCCGCAAGGGCCTGTTCGTCAACCCGAACTACACTCTGCGCTTCAAGGGCATGACCGAGGCCGAGAGCAAGCCGCTGCTCGACTTCCTGTACGCCCACGCGATCCGCGACGAGTTCG
>CAYNFA010000427.1:0-4304 GCA_964396345.1 uncultured Thalassobaculum sp. | reverse complement strand
CGCCAGCAGCAGCGTGGTCGCCGGCAGCTTACGGCGCCGGTCGATGCGCACGTAGACGTTGTCCTTGGAATCGAACTCGAAATCCAGCCAAGAGCCCCGATACGGAATGACCCGGGCGGCGAACAGGTACTTGCCCGAGCTGTGGGTCTTCCCCTTGTCGTGGTCGAAGAACACGCCCGGCGACCGGTGCATCTGCGAGACGATGACGCGCTCGGTGCCGTTGATCACGAAGGTGCCGTGCGCCGTCATGAGCGGCATGTCGCCCATGTAGACGTCCTGCTCCTTGATGTCGCGGATCGACTTGGAGCCGGTCTCCTCGTCGACGTCCCACACCACCAGCCGCAACGTCACCTTCAACGGTGCGGCGAAGGTCAGCCCGCGCTGCTGGCACTCCTCGACGTCGTATTTCGGCTCCTCGAGCTCGTAGCCGACGAACTCCAGCATCGCCCGCTCGGAGAAGTCCCGGATCGGGAACACCGACTTGAACACCTCCTGCAGCCCGACGTCGCCGCGCTTCTCGGGCGCGACGCCCATTTGCAGGAAGGCGTCGTAGGAGCTCTTCTGAACCTCGATGAGGTTCGGCATCGGCGCCACCTCGGCGATCCGACCAAAGCTCTTGCGGACCCGTTTGCGACCGGTGAAGGACCCGACTGCGGAAAATGCCATGATATGACCTCGTCGACCTCGCGGGTGACCCGTGGAACCTCAAACGATCCCATCGGTGAAGCAGGCGACGCCCAGTTGGGCATCCCCCGCCTCGGCACGGCATCGGGCGCTGAACCCGGTGCCGTGCCGAGACGGGAAAAGGGCGAGGGAGCGGCGGTGCCTAGGCACGCCGCTCCCCGCCCCGATCGTGATGCAGCGCCCGCAGCTCACTTGAGCTCGACGGTCGCCCCAGCTTCTTCGAGCTGCTTCTTGATCTTGGCGGCCTCGTCCTTGGACGCGCCCTCCTTGACCGCCTTCGGAGCCGCTTCGACCAAGTCCTTGGCCTCCTTCAGGCCGAGACCGGTGATCGCCCGGACTTCCTTGATCACGTTGATCTTCTTCTCGCCGGCCGCCGCCAGGATGACGTCGAACTCGGTCTTCTCCTCGGCCACCGGAGCGGCCTCGGCCGGCGCCGCCGCCATCGCGACCGGAGCCGCGGCGGAAACGCCCCACTTCTCTTCAAGCATCTTGGACAGCTCAGCCGCCTCGAGGACGGTCAGGGTCGACAGGTCGTCGACGAGCTTCGCGAGATCAGCCATTTCCAACTACTCCTAAGGGTTTGGTACTTCCGAAGACAGAGCGGTTCGTCCGCCCTCACTCCGCCTGCTCGCCGCGCGCTGCCAACACCCGGGCAAGTCCGCCGGCGGGGGCCACGAGGACTCCCACCAGACGCGACGCCGGGGCCTGCAGCAGACCGACCAGCTTTGCACGCGATTCGTCCAACGACGGGGTCTTGGCCAGGGCCTTGACCTCGTCGGGGCTGAGCGCCCGCTCGCCGAGCCCACCACCGAGGATGGTGAGCTTGTCGTTCGAGTTGGCGAACTCCACGATCGCCTTGGCCGCCGCCACCGGGTCGGCCGACGTCGTCACCGACGTCGGACCGGTAAAGCGGTCGGCCAGGTTCTCGTAGCGCGTGCCTTGCAGAGCGAGACGGGCGAGCCGATTCTTGGTGACCTTGTAGCCGGCTCCCGCCTTGCGAACCTTCGAGCGAAGGATTTCCACTTCGGCCACCGTCAACCCGGTCTGATGGGTGATGACGACGACCTCGGAGGTCTCGAAAGTCCGGCGAAGGGAGTCGACGAGGTCGGCCTTCTGAGCTCGGTTCACCTCTGTACTCCGCCTGTTGGACCGACCGTCGTTAGACGGCGCGATCCGGTTGCACGTGGATCAGCCGGAACTCCGGCATGATCCGCTCGTTCGCCTGTCCCAGAAGTCCAACATCCTCGGCCGAAGCCGAATTCCGTTGGCGCTCCCGTCTGTACGGGCGAGAGATTTAAGGCTCGGTGGTCCGTCGACCGTGAGCCGCCCGTAGTCTCGGACAGGTCGGAGCGGGCCGAAGCCCGCCCCACGCCGTCGACCGGTCGCCCGGCCGCCGTCGTTCGTTGCCTCAGGACGCCGAAGCGCTCCCGAGGTTCGCGGTGTCGACCTTGACGCCCGGCCCCATGGTCGAGCTGACCGACACGCGCTTGATGTAGGTACCCTTGGCTCCCGCCGGCTTGGCCTTCTGGATCGCGTCGACGAAAGCCGCCGCGTTCGCGAAGAGCTCGTCCTCGGAGAAGCTGGCCTTGCCGATGCCGGCGTGCACGAGGCCCGCCTTCTCGGCGCGGAACTCGACCTGGCCGGCCTTGCTGGCCTTGACCGCGTCGGCGACGTTGGCCGTCACGGTGCCGAGCTTCGGGTTCGGCATCAGGCCGCGCGGGCCGAGGATCTTACCGAGCCGGCCGACGACACCCATCATGTCGGGGGTGGCGATGACGCGGTCGAAGTTGATCTGGCCGGCCTGGATCTGTTCCATCAGGTCCTCGGCGCCGACGATGTCGGCACCGGCGGCGCGGGCCTCATCGGCCTTGGCGTCCTTGGCGAAGACCGCGACGCGGACCGTCTTGCCGGTGCCGTGCGGCAGCGACACGACGCCACGGACCATCTGGTCGGAGTGCCGCGGATCGACGCCCAGGTTCATCGCGATCTCAACGGTCTCGTCGAACTTCGCGGTCGCCTTGGACTTCACCAGCTTGATCGCCTCGGCCATCGGGTAGGAGGCGGTCCGGTCGATGCCGGTGTACGCGCCCGCCAGGCGCTTTCCCTTGTTCGACATCTGCGTCACTCCACCACTTCGATGCCCATGGACCGCGCCGAGCCCTTGATCATGGCCACCGCACCGTCCACGTCCACCGCGTTCAGGTCCACCATCTTGGCCTCGGCGATCTCCTTGACCTGGGCCATGGTCACCGTGCCGACGGTTGCCTTGCTCGGGGTCGGCGTCCCCTTGGCGATCCCGGAGGCCTTCTTCAGGAAGTACGCCACCGGCGGGGTCTTCGTGACGAAGGTGAAGGTGCGGTCGCCGTAGGCGGTGATCACCACCGGCACCGGCATGCCCTTTTCCATGTTCGCGGTCGCGGCGTTGAAGGCCTTGCAGAACTCCATGATGTTGAGTCCGCGCTGGCCGAGCGCCGGGCCGATCGGCGGAGACGGGTTCGCCGACCCTGCCGCGACCTCCAGCTTGATGTAGCCGATGATCTTCTTAGCCATAGTATCGCTGCCTTTCTGTCATCGTGCCTTGGTACGGCGCCCCAGGGCTTCGGGGACGCCTCCCACGACACGCACGGTGAGCCCGGACCGGCTCAGACCTTCTCGACCTGCGTGAACTCCAGGTCCACCGGGGTCGACCGTCCGAAGATCGACACCGCAACTTTCAGGCGCGCCTTCTCCTCGTCCACGTCCTCGACGTAGCCGTTGAAGGTCGCGAACGGGCCGTCCGAGACACGCACCTGCTCGCCGATCTCGAAGGTGATCGACGGCTTCGGCCGGTCGACGCCCTCGGAGACCTGCTTGATGATCCGCGAAGCCTCGCCCTCGGTGATCGGGGTCGGCTTGCCCTTGCCGCCCAGGAAGCCGGTGACCTTCGGCTGGCTCTGCACCAGGTGCCAGCTCTGGTCGGTGAGCTGCATCTTCACCAGGATGTACCCGGGGAAGAACTTGCGCTCGGTGTTCACCTTGGCGCCGCGGCGCATCTCGACGATTTCCTCGGTCGGCACGAGCACCTCCTCGATGAGGTCCTCCATGCCCTGGGCCGCCGCCTGCTCGCGGATCGCCGTCGCGACCTTCTTCTCGAAGCCCGAGTAGACGTGAACCACGTACCAGCGAATCGCCACCGTCAGCCTCCGAGTCCGAGGACCTGCTGGACGCCCCAGGCGAGCACCAGGTCCACCAAGAAAAAGAAGATCGACGCGGCAAACACCATGATGAAGACCATCAGGGTCGCTGTCGCCGTATCCTTTCGGGTCGCCCAGGTCACGCGCGACACTTCCTGCCGCACTTGACGCACGAATTGGGCGGGGCTCACCTTGGCCATAATCGTTCCTGTTCCGACGCCCGAACGCGGGCGGCGCTTACCGGTCTCCCGGCAGCGCCCCGCGCCCATCCGAAAATGTTGGCAGGAGTGGAGGGGCTCGAACCCCCAACCCCCGGTTTTGGAGACCGGTGCTCTACCAGTTGAGCTACACTCCTGTATACACCCGCCGAGACGGGCGCCTTAGTTCTCCGACCTCACGCGATGATCTTGGAGACGACGCCGGCGCCGACGGTGCGGCCGCCTTCGC
>CAYNFA010000426.1:0-4305 GCA_964396345.1 uncultured Thalassobaculum sp. | reverse complement strand
ATGTCTCCTTCTTTCCCATTATGCCCGGCCACACACGAAATTCCTGACAGTCCCGATGTCCCCGGCCTCGACCAACCCGAAGTTCACCGAGCAGGGCTTCAAGAACGTGTTCCGCACCTGCGGTCGCGACGACCAGCAGGGTGACTACGCGGGCGCCTGGCTGACCCAGCACTACAAGGACAAGAAGGTCGCCTTCGCGCATGACAAGCAGGCCTACTCCAAGGGCCTGGCCGATCTGACCCTGGCCGCCTTCGAGAAGGGCGGCGGCAAGGCCGTCCTGGTCGAGACGGTGAACCCGGGCGAGCGTGACTACTCGGCCTTCGTTACCAAGCTGAAGGCTGCGAACATCGACGCCCTGTACTACGGCGGTTATCACACCGAGCTCGGCCTGATCGCGCGTCAGATGCGCGAGCAGGGCCTGAACGCCCAGATCCTGTCGGGCGATGCCCTGAACACCCAGGAGTTCTGGTCGATTACCGGTGACGCCGGCGAGGGCCTGCTGTTCACCTTCGCGCCGGATCCCCGCGCCAAGCCGGAAGCCAAGGCGATCGTCGATCGCTTCAAGGCCGAGGGTTACGACCCGGAGGGCTACACCCTCTACACCTACGCCGCGATCCAGATCTGGGTCCAGGCGGTGAAGAAGGCCGGCTCGCTGGATATCGAGAAGGTCCAGGACGCGCTGCACAGCGGCGAGTTCTCGTCGGTGATCGGTCCGCTGACCTTCGACAAGCAGGGTGACCGCACCACCGCCGACTACACCTGGTACGAGTGGACCAAGGGCACCTACGTCGAGGTCGGCGACGCCAAGCCGAAGTCCTGACGCGGGATACCCGCTGAACGACGAGGGGCCCGGCGCAAGCCGGGCCCCTTTCGATTCCGGCACCCCAACCGGGCGGCTATTCTGCCGCCGCCACCAGCAATTGCGCGTTGCCGCCGGCTGCCGTGGTGTCGATGCACAACGCCCGCTCGACCAGGAAGCGATGCGGGTCGCCGCGACCGACGATGAGCGGCACCACCGCTCCGCCACGGTCCGCGAGCGCTCGGTGCAGGTCGCCGAGGCTGGTGGCGGATCCCTCGGCCACCACGGCGTGAAGCAGCCGGCAGGCCTCAAGCGTGGCAGGGGCCACCCGTCCGTCGACCGCCGCCACCGGAACCCCGGCGGCGCGCAGCGGCGCGGACGCGGCGATCGCACCCGGGCCGGCCAGCACGACGGCGTTGCCGAGCGTCAGGGCGAGGAACGCCTGGCCGAGCCCGGCCGAGCTGCCGCCGTCATCGCCCAGGCAGAGCACGACGCCGCGCGGGTGCAGGGTGAGCCGGTTGCTCTCCCCGGTCGGCCCCGGAAGGTTGGCGGCGGACAGGTCCACCGCATCGGCGGTCGCGATCGCGGACTCGGCGATCGGGCGCGCCGCCGCGTCGAGGCCGGCGGCGACGCGACGGAGCACCTCGGCGCGATCCTGTCGTCGTGCCCACGCGGACGGATCCAGCCCGGACAGCGCCCGGTTCAGCTCCGTCGGGTCCGCGATCATCTCCGCCACTTTCGCCGCCGCTGCCGCCGGCGCCGACGGGTGGGGCAGGCGGAACCGATGCAGATAGTGCGGGCCGCCGGCCTTGGGGCCGGTGCCCGACAGGCCCTCGCCGCCGAACGGCTGCGATCCGACGACCGCGCCGATCTGGTTGCGGTTAACGTAGAGGTTCCCGACCTTGGCCGCGTCGACGACCTGCTGGACCCGGCTGTCGACGCGGGTGTGCAGGCCGAGCGTCAGTCCGTAGCCGGCCGCGTTGATCGCCTCGAGCACCCGTTCCAGGTCACTGGCATCGTAGGTAGCGACGTGCAGGACCGGGCCGAACACTTCGCGCTCCAGACCGCCGATGCCGTCGACCTTGAACACTGTCGGCGCGGCGAAGCTTCCGGCGGTCAAGCCGGTCGGCACGGCGACCCGATGCAGGAGCCGGCCCTGGGCTTCCAGCGCCGCGCAATGGCCCTCGATGTCACGCCGGGCGTCGCCGTCAATCACCGGCCCGACGTCGGTTGCGAGATCCCAGGGGTCGCCGACCCTCAGCGCGTCCATGGCGCCGTACAGCATCTCCAGGATTCGCTCCTCGACGTCCTTCTGGACGTAGAGGATGCGCAGCGCCGAGCAGCGCTGGCCGGCGCTTTGGAACGCCGAGGCGACGATGTCGCGGACCGCCTGCTCCGGCAGCGCGGTGGAGTCGACGATCATGGCGTTGAGGCCGCCGGTTTCGGCGATCAGCGGCGCCTCCGGCCCGGTGCCGGCGGCGAGGGCCCGGTGGATGCGGCGCGCGGTGTCGGCCGAGCCGGTGAAGCACACGCCGTCGATGCGGGGGTCGCCGGTGAGGGCGGCGCCGACGGTCTCGCCGGGGCCGGGTACCAGCTGGATGACGGCGTCGGGAACGCCCGCTTGGCGCATCAGTTCGACGGCGCGCGCCGCGATCAGCACCGACTGCTCGGCCGGCTTGGCGACCACGGCGTTGCCGGTGACCAGCGCAGCGGCGATCTGCCCGGTGAAGATGGCGAGCGGGAAGTTCCACGGCGAGACGCAGGCGAACACCCCGCTGGGCGGTCGCGCGAAATCGCCGTGGTGGCGGGCCTCGGCCGCGTAGTACCGGCAGAAATCGACGGCCTCGCGAACCTCGGCGACACCGTCGGCGAGCGTCTTGCCAGCCTCTCGGCAGGCCAGCGCGAACAGTTCCGGGGCATGCGTTTCGTACAGGTCGGCGACGCGATCCAGGCAGGCGGCGCGCCCGGCCACGGGCCGCGCTGCCCACTCCGGCTGCGCCGCCACGGCGGCGGCGATGGCGGCCGCGACGTGCTCGGGCCCGGCGTCGCCGACCGTGCCGACCACCTCGCCGTTCGCCGGGTCGTGCACGTCGCGGACCGTCAGGTCGGCGTGCACCGGGACGGCGACCATGGGGGCGGCGGTCCAGGCGTGCTTGCGGAACGGCGCCCGCGCCGCCTCCAGGTCGGCGACCGTGACGGGGTCGGTCAGATCCCAGCCTTTCGCGCCGCGCCGGTCATCCCCGAAGATCCGCGACGGCGACGGGATGCGGCCGCTGGCGACCGCGTCGCCGAGCGCTTCGACGGCGGCGACCGGATCGCCTGCGATCTCCTCGGCGCTCACCCGCTCGTCGACGATCTGGTTCACGAACGATGAGTTGGCGCCGTTCTCGAGCAACCTCCGCACCAGGTAGGCGAGCAGGTCGCGATGGGCGCCGACCGGCGCGTAGATCCGGCAGCGCGCTCCGGTCTCCTGGCGCACGGTCTCGTGCAGCGCCTCGCCCATGCCGTGGAGGCGCTGGAACTCATAGCCCTGGACCCCGCCCGCCATGCGCAGCACGGCGGCGACGGTGTGGGCGTTGTGGGTGGCGAATTGCGGGTAGATGCGGTCGGTCATGCCGAGCAGCAGGCGGGCGCAGGCGATGTAGGAGACGTCGGTCGAGACCTTGCGGGTGAACACCGGGTAGCCGGCCAACCCCATGACCTGGGCGCGCTTGATCTCGCTGTCCCAGTAGGCGCCCTTGACCAGCCGCACCATGATCCGCCGGTCGAGCCGGACGGCGAGCGCGTGCAGCCACCGCAACACAGGGCGGGCCCGCCGCCCATAGGCCTGGACCACCACCCCGAAACCGTCCCAGCCGGCCAGCGCCCGGTCCGACAGCACCGCCTCGACGACGTCGAGCGACAGGTCGAGCCGGTCGGCCTCCTCGGCGTCGATGTTGAAGCCCATGCCGGCGCTCTTGGCGATCAGCGCGAGCGAACGGGTACGGGCCGCGATGTCGTCGAGCACGTGCGGCTTCTGACCGTACTCGTAGCGCGGGTGCAGCGCCGAGAGCTTTACGGAAATGCCGGGGTTGGCGCGGATGTCGCCATGGCCGCAGTGCGCGGCCATGGATGAGATCGCCTGGGAGTAGGCGATGTGATAGCGCCGCGCGTCGGCCTCGGTGCGGGCCGCCTCGCCGAGCATGTCGTAGGAATAGGTATAGCCCTTGGCCTCCATCGCCTTGGCCCGCTCGGCGGCCTCGTCGATGGTACGGCCAAGCACGAACTGGCGGCCGAGCTCCTGCATGGCGCGCCGCACGGCGGTGCGGATCACAGGCTCGCCCAGGCGCTTGACCATCCCGTGAAGGGCCCCGGCGAGGTCGCCTTCATCCGGCTCGCCGACGACGCGGCCGGTCAGCATGAGCGCCCAGGTCGAGGCGTTGACGAGCGGCGAGCTGGAGTGGCCGAGGTGCCGGCTCCAGTCGGCCGGCGCCACCTTGTCCTCGATCAACTCGTCCATCGTCCAG
>CAYNFA010000425.1:0-4308 GCA_964396345.1 uncultured Thalassobaculum sp. | reverse complement strand
ATCTGGGTGTGGTAGCAGAGCGCGTCGAAGGTCAGGCCGCGCGGCGCCAGATGCTTGAATCCGGCGCGGAAGTCGGCGCGAGCGAACAGGCCCTCGGGCGGCTCGGTGCGGTGGTTGCGGACCTCCGGACTGGGATGCCAGAACGCGCCCTCGCGGATGCCCTTTACCCGGCCGTTGCCGGCGACCAGCTGGGCGTCGAGCACGGCACCGGCGCGGTCGCCCAGCATCAGCTCGGCGGTGGCGACGATGCCGGCGGCGATCCGGGCCGGGCCGTAGCGGCCGGAGGCCGCCATGGCCGCCATGCCGTTGGCGAACTCGGTCTCGCCGACGCAGCGCAGCTCTTCCGGCCCGTCGGCGCGGAACATGGTCCCGCACTCGATGAACACGCTGGACACGATGGTGTGACCGCCGGCCAGGTCCTCCAGCATCTCGTCCAGGAAGTAGCGGCGCTGCACGCCGCCCGGCCGGAAGTCCCAGAGGTGGTGGTGCGGGTCGCAGATCGGGATTTCCGGCTCCAGCGCCGCCTCGGGCGTGCCCTCAAGCCAGTCGTGGTTGGTCGATCGCATGACCATCGCCGTTCCTCCCGATCCGCTGAACCCGCCGTCGACGCTACCGGTCGACGCTACTTGGCGTCGGCCGCCACCTGCATCTTGACGATCTGGTCGGGATCCCGCGGCGGCTCGCCGCGCTTGATGCCGTCGACCAGTTCCATGCCGCCGGTGACCTGGCCCCAGACGGTGTACTGGCCGTTCAGGAAGCTGCAGTCCTTGAAGCAGATGAAGAACTGGCTGTCGCCGCTGTTCGGGCTCTGTGAGCGCGCCATGCCGAGGGTACCGCGGCCGTAGTTCGTGTCCGTGAACTCGGCGTCCAGCTTCTGCCCGGAACCGCCGCGCCCGGTGCCGGTCGGATCGCCGGTCTGGGCCATGAAGCCGTCGATGACGCGGTGGAACACGATGCCGTCGTAGAAGCCCTGGCGCGTCAGTTCCTTGATGCGGGCAACGTGCTTGGGCGCCAGGTCCGGGCGCAACTCGATGACGACCCGGCCGGACGCGAGGTCCAGGTACAGAGTGTTCTCGGGATCCGCCGCCGCGGCCCCGCTGTTATCCATGCTCATGATCGCTCCGATGATGGCTGCGACGAACGCCAAACGGCGCATCGACGTCTCCCTGGTTGGTGGCTGTCTGAGGCTCGCCCACGGTTCCCCGGCACCATAACCGAGCATCCGCGCAAGGCAAAGCACCCGGGACTCGGACGCTGTCGAGGCGTCAGGCGCGCCCGCTGGCGGCGTTGGTCTCGTCCTCGTCGGCCTGACGCTCCAGTTCCTCCATCTCGTCGTCGGAGTAGCCGTAGTGGTGGCCGATCTCGTGGATCAGGACGTGGCGCACGACGTGGTAGAGGTCCTCGCCGGTCTCGATCCAGTAGTCGAGGATCGGCCGGCGGTAGAGGAAGATTCGGTCGAGGTCGGCCGGGGTCTCGCCGGTCGAGCGATGCCCGAGCGGCACGCCCTGGTAAAGCCCGAGCAGGTCGAACGGCGTCTCCAGGTCCATGGCCTCGCAGGTCTCGTCGTCGGGGAATTCCTCGACCAGGATCGCCAGTCCGGCGATCGGCTTCAGGAGGTCCTCCGGCACGCTGGAGAGGGCGTCCTCGGCGAGCGCCGCCAGATGGTCGGCGGTCGGGGCCAGGATGTCGGGTCGGGCGGATTGCGCGCACATGAATCCAGCTATAGCGGCTTAGGCCGGCGTGGGAAAGCGCCGACCGCTGACCGGCCGGGGTTGCCCCGCCGGGCCGGCGCGTGGACATTGTGCGCTGCAACGTCAACACCGCCGGGCCGCGTGCGCCCGGGGCGGTCAACGCAAGGAGCCGGCGCCATGAGTCTGAAGGGGAAGTCCGCGATCGTCACCGGATCGACCAGCGGGATCGGCGAGGGCATCGCCGCCGCGCTCGCCGGCGCCGGCGCCGACGTCATGCTGAACGGCTTCGGCGACAAGGCCGCCATCGAGGCCCAGCGCGCCGGCCTGGAGCGCGACCACGGGGTGCGCGCCGCCTATTCCGCCGCCGACATGTCGAAGCCCGACCAGGTCAAGGCGATGGTCGCCGACGCCGAGGCCGCGTTCGGCAAGGTCGACATCCTGGTCAACAACGCCGGCATCCAGACCGTGGCGGCGGTCGAGGACTTTCCCGACGACCGCTGGGAACTGATCCAGGCGATCAACCTGTCGTCAAATTTCTACGCCATCAAGGCGGCCATGCCGGGCATGAAGGCCCGCAACTGGGGGCGGATCGTCAACATCGCCTCGGCGCACGGGCTGGTCGCCTCGCCATTCAAGGCGGCCTATGTCGCCGCCAAGCACGGCGTCGTCGGGCTGACCAAGGTGGTGGCGCTGGAGACCGCGCAGCTGAACATCACCTGCAACGCGATCTGCCCCGGCTTCGTGAAGACCCCGCTGGTCGAGGGCCAGATCGGCGACCAGGCGAGGGCCAACAACATGACCGAGGAGCAGGTGGTGCGCGATGTCATCCTGGCGAGCCAGCCCTCGAAGCGCTTCGTCGGCGTCGACGAGCTGGGCGCGCTGACGGTGTTCCTGTGCGGCGAGCAGGCGTTGTCGATCACCGGGACGTCGCTGTCGGTCGATGGCGGCTGGACGGCGCGATGACCGTCGACCGGCGACCGGACGATCCGGCGCAGGCCCCGGCCGAGGTTCCCGACGAGGTCCGCGCCGCCGCCGCGGCGGCGGCCGAGCCCCGCCGGCGCGCCCGGGCGGCGGTGCCGGCGGGGACCACCAAGCGGATCAACCTGGCCCTGCAGGGCGGCGGCTCGCACGGCGCCTTCACCTGGGGCGTGCTGGACCGGCTGCTCGAGGATGACCGCATCGAGTTCGATTCCTTCAGCGGCACCAGCGCCGGGGCGATGAACGCCGTGGTGTTCGCCGCCGGCTGGGCCGAGAACGGCCGGGCCGGGGCGCGGGCACGGCTGGAGCGGTTCTGGAACCGGATCGCCGATGTCGGGGCGCACAGCCCGATCCAGCGCACCGTCATCGACACGCTGATGGGCAACTGGCGGATCGACACGTCGCCCGGCTACATCGCACTCGACCTGATGGGCCGGGTGCTGTCGCCCTACCAGACCAACCCGCTGAACCTCAACCCGCTGCGCGACGTCCTGGCCGAGGTGGTCGACATCGACCTCGCCCGCTACGCGAGCGGCATCAAACTGTTCCTGTGCGCGACCAACGTGCACACCGGCAAGATCAGGGTGTTCGACAACAAGTCCCTGTCGCTCGACGCGGTGCTGGCGTCGGCCTGCCTGCCGTTCATGTTCCAGGCGGTCGAGATCGACGGCGAGCACTACTACGACGGCGGCTACATGGGGAACCCGGCGATCTTCCCGCTGGCCTACCACTCCGCCTGCCGCGACGTGGTTCTCGTTCAGATCAACCCGCTGTACCGCCCCGAGGTGCCGAAGACGGCGCGCGAGATCCTCGACCGGGTCAACGAGATCACCTTCAACTCGTCGCTGATGCGAGAGATGCGGGCGGTGCACTTCGTCAACCGGCTGATCGCCGGCGGCAAGCTCGATCCCGAGGCCTACCGCATCACCCGGATCCACATGATCCAGGCCGACGCCGAGGTGACGGCGATGCACGCCTCCTCCAAGCTGAACCCCGAACGGCTGTTCCTGCACCACCTGCGCGACATCGGCCGCCGGGTGGCGGGAGAGTGGATCGAGGAGAACATCGCCTGCGTCGGCGTCGAATCCTCGGTCAACGTGCGCGAAACGTTCCTGTGACCGCCGGTTGAACGCGGCGCGCCCGCCACGATATCGCAGGGCGCAACCCCGAGGGAGACTCCGATGCCGAAGGTCGAGAGGCTGACCGCGGCGGCCCGCGCCGCCGCACTCGCCGAGCTGGACGGCTGGGTGCCGGCCGACGGCGACCGCGACGCCATCCACAAGCTGTTCCGGTTCAAGGATTTCAACGCCGCCTTCGGCTTCATGGCGCGGGTCGCGCTGAAAGCCGAGGCGATGGACCACCACCCCGAGTGGTCGAACGTCTACGACCGCGTCGAGGTCACCCTGACGACGCACGACGCGAACGGCCTCACCGAGCTCGACGTGACGCTCGCCAGATTCATGGACGGGGTCGGTACGTCGCTCTGAACGCAGCCCTTCTGGGCCCCGCTCCGCGGGGCCACAAGGGTTATCGCGGCCCCATGCGGATCGCGCCGTCGAGGCGGATGGTCTCGCCATTGAGCATCGGGTTGTCGACGATCGCCAGCACCAGGCGGGCGTATTCGTCGGGCGTGCCGAAG
>CAYNFA010000424.1:0-4310 GCA_964396345.1 uncultured Thalassobaculum sp. | reverse complement strand
CCTGAACCAGCGCGTCATCGACAAGTACCTGCCGGACATCCTGTGGGGCATGGTGGTCACGATCGAGGTCGCCGCCGCGGTGGTGGTGACCGGGATTCTCGGCGGCCTGCTGCTGGCGGCCCTGCGCAGCTTCCGGATCCGGGCCCTCAACGTCCTGATCGTGCTGATGGTCGACGTGTTCCGCTCGCTGCCGCCGCTGGTGATGATCCTGATCGCCTATTTCGGGCTGCCGAATGTCGGGCTCAGCCTGTCCGGATTCACGGTGCTGTGGCTGGTGCTGTCGCTGGTGCTGGCGGCGTTCGCCGAGGAGATCTTCTGGTCCGGCATCCTGTCGATCCGCAAGGGCCAGTGGGAGGCGGCGCGCAGCACCGGCCTCAACTTCGTACAGACCCTGGCCTGGGTGATCCTGCCGCAGGCGATCCGGATGACCGTGCCGCCGCTGACCAACCGCACCATCGCGATCACCAAAAATTCCGCACTCGGCGCGGTGATCGGCGTGCCCGAGATCCTGATGCAGGCGCAGACCGCGCAAAGCTTCTCCGGCAACGCCACGCCGCTGCTGCTCGGCGCGATCGCCTACATCGTGCTGTTCGTGCCGGTGGTGGGGCTCGGCCGCTGGCTGGAGACCCGGTTCGCCTGGGGACGGAGCTAGAATCCTCCATGGACGTCTTCGTCAGCCAGTTCCTGAACGTCGAGATCATCACCCAGGCATGGCCGCTGCTGATGCGCGGGCTCGGCATGACCGCCCTGCTGTGCGTGGCGGTGATCCCGCTCGGGCTGGTCGGCGGGCTGCTGGTGGCGCTGGTGTGCCTGAGCCGGCACCGGGCGGTCCGCTGGCCGGCCTTCGTGCTGGTCGACTTCTTCCGGGCGGTGCCGCCGCTGGTGCTGCTGATCTTCATCTACGCCGGGTTGCCGTTCGCCGGCATCCGGCCGTCGCCGTTCGTGGCGGTGTGCGTGGCGTTCCTGCTGAACACCGGCGCCTACTACGGCGAGATCTACCGCGCCGGCATCGACAGCATCGGCAAGGGCCAGTGGGAGGCGGCGCGCTCGACCGGCCTGACCGCCGGCCAGACCCTGACCTGGGTGATCATCCCGCAGGCGGTCCGCAACGTGCTGCCGGACTTGGTCTCGAACACCGTCGAGGTCGTCAAGCTCACCTCGATCGCCAGCGTGGTGGCGCTTCCGGAATTGCTGTATTCGGCCGACATGGCCCGGTCGCTGACCTACAACCCGTCGCCGATCGTCGCCGCGGCGGCGATCTACCTGGCGCTGCTGTGGCCGTGCGTACGGCTGCTGAGCCGACTGGAGCACCGGGTTGGACGGTAGTACCGGAGCAGCGTCAACCATGTGACCGGTCGTTCACGTCGGCGCAACGTCGGCGAGCCGCCGTCGCTTCGTGGGCCCCGGATAGCCGCGGATTCGCCACGACTTCCGGGGTGACGACAGTGAGGGAGAGGGGCCGCTCACTGACTTGGCGGCGACCACGATCGCGCGCCTCCCCAACCCTGTCGTCATCCCGGCCGCCTCCCCAACCCTGCCGTCATCCCGGGCAAGCGCAGCGCGACCCGGGACCCACCCGCCGCTCCGTCGGCGCAACGTCGGCGAGCCGCCGTCGCTCAGGGTCCCGGATGACGACGATGGCGGGAGCGCCCCTCACGCCCCGAGCGCGAAGCCCTCGTAGCCGTTCGCGGCGATCGCCTCGCAGCGGTCGACATAGGCCGGAAAGCCGCCGATGTACGGCATGAACACCCGCGGCTTGCCGGGTACGTTGGCGCCGACATACCAGGAACTGCAGGTCGAACGCAGGCTGCCGCCGGCGACCTCGTTGACGTGCGCCACCCAGGCGTCCTCGGCCGCCAGCTCGGCCTCGATGCGGGTCAACCCGCGCCCCCTGAGGTGCCCCAGGCAGTCGGCGATCCAGTCGACGTGCTGCTCGATCGACGGCAGCATGTTGGTCAGCACCGACGGGCTGCCCGGCCCGGTGATCATGAACAGGTTCGGGAACCCGGTGGTGGCGAGGCCGAGATAGGCGCGCGGGCCTCCGTCCCACTTTTCGCGCAGCGCCCGACCGCCTTCGCCGCGGATGTCGATGCGCAGCAGCGCGCCGGTCATGGCGTCGAAGCCGGTGGCGTAGACGATGGCGTCGAACGGGTGATCGACCCCGCCGACGCGCACACCGGTCGGCGTGATCGCCTCGATCGGCGATCGGGCAACGTCGACCAGGGTCACATTCGCGCGGTTGAAGGTGCGGTAGTAGTCGGTGTCGACGCAGAGCCGCTTGCAGCCGATGACGTTGCTTGGGCACAGCGCCTCGGCAATTTCGGGGTCGGTGACGATCTCGCGGATCCTCTCGCGCACGAACTCGGCCGCCGTGGCGTTGGCGTCGGGGTCGAGGATCAGGTCGTTGAACGCCCCCATGAAGGTCAGCCCACCCTCCTTCCAGCGCGCCTCGTACTCGCGCCGCCGCTCCTCCGGGGTCGCCGCCAGCGCCGATTGCGGGTTCGGGCGGAAGGCGATGCCGTTCGGCATCCGACGGGCCTGCCGGCGGAGCGCCGGGTAGTCGGCCTTAACCCGGCGCAGCAATTCGGGATCGAGGGGCGCGTTGCGGGCCGGGATCGTGTAGTTCGGGGTGCGTTGGAACACCGTCAGATGCGCCGCCTGGCCGGCAATGATCGGGATCGACTGAATGGCCGACGAGCCGGTGCCGATGACGCCGACCCGGAGGCCCGTGAAGTCGACGGCGTCGTGCGGCCAGTGGCCGGTGTGGTAGGTGGCACCGGCGAAGACGTCGCGGCCGGGAATCTCCGGCAGGTTGGCCGCCGACAGGCAACCGGTCGCCATGATGCACCAGGTCGCGGTGAACCGGGCGCCGTCCTCGGCCTCCAGCCGCCAACGCCCAACCCCATTGTCGTAAACGGGAGTCTTCACCCGGGTGTCGAAGCGGATGTCGCGGCGCAGGTCGTAGCGGTCGGCGACGTGCTCGGCGTAGCGCAGGATCTCAGGCTGCGGCGCGTAGCGCTCGCTCCACTCCCACTCCTGCTGCAGTTCCTCCGAGAACTGGTAGGAGTACTGGATGCTCTCGACGTCGCAGCGTGCGCCCGGATAGCGGTTCCAGTACCAGGTGCCGCCGACGCCGTCGCCAGCCTCCAGCACCAGCGCCGACAAACCCATGCCGCGCAGGCGGTGCAACATGTAGAGGCCGGCGAATCCGGCGCCGACGATCACGGCATCGACGTCACGATCGGGCATGGCGGAAACTCCAACGGTAGTGGCGGCGGCGAAACCGTAGCGCATCCTTCCGGGCCGGACACTGGTTGCGAGTTGAGGAATCGACGTCGGGCAGTGGCGGGCCTGCCGACGGACGCGCTATCGTTCCGAAAAACAGCCTGAGGGACGAAACGCCATGACGATCACGATCCGACCGATCAACCCGCGGCGCGACGACTTCGTGGCCGAGGTCACGGGCGTCGACATCGCCGCCGGGGTCTCGAAGGCGGTGGCCGCGGAGATCGAAGCGGCCATGGACAGGTATGCCGTGCTGGTCCTCCCGGAGCAGCGCATCGACGACGACCAGCAGCACGCGTTCTCGCAGCATTTCGGACCGATGGAGACCGCCACCGGCGACATCGCCGCGCCCACCGAGCGGCGCCTGTCGATGGACATCAACGACATCTCGAACCTGGACAAGGACGGCCGGGTCCTGGCCCGCGACGATCGGCGCCGGCTGTTCGGGCTCGGCAACATGCTGTGGCACTCCGACAGCTCGTTCAAGGCGACACCGGCCAAGTACTCGCTGCTGTCGGCGCGGGTGATCCCCGGCGAGGGTGGCAACACCGAGTTCGCCGACATGCGCGCCGCCTGGGACGACCTCGACGAGAAGACCAAGGCCGACTGCATGCCGCTGGTCGCCGAGCACAGCCAACTGTACTCGCGCGGATCGCTCGGCTTCAACCAGTTCACCGACGAGGAGCGACTCAAGTGGGCGCCGGTGATGCAGCGCCTGGTGCGTCGGCATGAGGGCAGCGGCCGGCTGTGCCTCTACCTCGCGTCCCACGCCGGCGCCATCCAGGGCTGGCCGGTGCCGGAAGCCCGCATGTTCCTGCGTGACCTGACAGAGCACGCCACCCAGCGGGAGTACGTCTATTCGCACCGCTGGCGGCCGTTTGACCTGGTGATATGGGACAATCGGGCGGTGATGCATCGGGCGCGCCGCTATGACCACACGCAGCCGCGCGACATGCACCGCACCACCGTCGCCGACCGCGCGCCGACCCTCGACCAGCCGTTGTAAGCGTCAAGGCGGCCCGCCT
>CAYNFA010000423.1:0-4312 GCA_964396345.1 uncultured Thalassobaculum sp. | reverse complement strand
CGATGCAAGGGCCGGCATGGACGCCCATCTTGATGGCGATGCCGTCCCCCCGGGGCGCGCACTCCTGCGCCGCCGCCTGCTGCTGCCGGTTGAACCCGGCGACCTCGGCCTGTACCGCCACCGCGGCGCGCACCGCGTCGGCCGGCTCCGCGAACGCCGCCATCACGGCGTCGCCGATGGTCTTCACGATCGCTCCATCGTGGGCGCGGATGGTGCCGGCCAGGAACGCGAAATGCTCGCGCACCAACCGGTAGGCGGCGGCGTCGCCGATCCGCTCGTACAGCGCCGTCGAACCGGACAGGTCGGTGAACAGCAGAGCGATCTGCGCGATCGCCACCTCGTCGCCCGGCCGCAGCACCTCGCCGGCGAACAGGTCGCGGAAGGTCTGCAGGGTGGTCACGCGTTGGGCGGTCAGCGCATCCTCGACCCACCGCCGAGACTCGATCACCACCTGACGCGGGCGCGAGTCGCGATTCTCGAGCGACAGCACGCCGCCCGAAACCGGCGAGCCCGCAAAAACGCCATCGGCAGTCACCAGTACGGACGGCATCCCGGCGGCATCGACCGTAATGTCGGCATGGCCGCCAGGCTCCAATGTGCGGTATCGCCAGGCACCGAGCGCCAGATCAGCCAGCACGGTGCGGCGCTCGCCGGGGGCGAGCCGGAGCTGCACCGCGACATGCGGCGTCGACATCGGGCCGAACAGGCAAAACTCTCCATCGGAGAGCGGCCGGAGGCTCGGGGCCGGATGAAAGCTGAGTTCGACGTTCTTGGTGAAGTCGCGGTCGTAGCTGATGTTGCAGCTGTCGCAGTGGGCGCTGGTCGGCACACGGTCGAGCGACGTCGCCGCCAGTTGCGCACCCCGGCAGCGCGGGCACAGGATGTCCCATCGCGATTCAAGCATCCCGTCGCGGACCGCCTGCAGGCAGACCTCGATGGCAGATCGCTCGGGAACCCCCCAGCGGCGCGCCAAGACGAGCGGCCTGATACGCTCGACATCAACCTCCTGGGCTGACGCTACCAGTTCCGCCAGCGGCCCTGCCAGCCCATGCCCGCTGCCGCTTGCCTCGATCATCGCCACGATGCGCTCAAGGCGCAGCCGCCGCCCGGCGTCCAGCGGCGGCCGACGCAACTCGAAAGCCATCGGACGTTGGCCGGCAAGATGGGCGCGGATCCCGTCGACCAGCCTCACGAACCCCTTCTGAGCCGACGCCAGGAACCCGGCGGCCAGGATCAGCCGCCCGAACGGACCGGCCGCCTCCGACTCCAGTGTGTAACGACAGACGGTTCCACGAGGGCTGGTTCGCAATTCCGCGGTGGCGGTCAGCTTGGCAAGCGGGCCGCGCGAGAACCGCCGCTCGTGCCGGAACCAGCGATCGCCCACCCACTCGACCGGAACCTCTTCCCACTCCAGCTCGACGAACCCCATTCGGGCGGCGGCAAAGAAACGGACCGAACCATCAGGCTGGGCTTCCCGACGCACCGGGTGCTTTGGCAGACCGGCCGCCTCGTTGAACCGCGCGGTGTCCGCCAGCAGCGGCCAGACCTCGGCGGGCGTATGATCGAATTCCCACTCGACCACGTGGGCCGTCATGCGTCACCTCCCGTTGCCACCGTCTGACAATACGCCCGGTTGACGGTCGTGGCGACGGCGCGCGGCCTCGTATTCGTCGCCGAGCGGGCCATAGAAGGCCGCGGAGAACCCCGCAGCCTCACGCGCCGGTATGTTGAAAGGCGGCTTGACGCCTCCTCGAAACCGGGCACGAACAATTGCCTGCCATGTTGATACGGGATCGAGTCCGCGTTGGATGCACAAGTGGTCGAACCAGCGCTTGCCGACCGCAACGTGGCCGATCTCATCTTCGAACACGACCTGCAGGATGTCGGCGGACGCGTCGTCACCGACGGCGCGCAGCTTCGCGACCATCGCCGGCGTCACGTCGAGGCCGCGCGCCTCGAGCACCAGCGGAACCACGGCGTGTCGGGCCAGCGGGTCGTCCATGGTTTCGGCGGCCGCCTGCCACAGGCCGTCATGAGCCGGCAGCGCGCCATAGCGCGAGCCGAGCGCCTCCAGCCGGTCGGCCAGCAGCAGGAAATGCTTGGACTCCTCGTCGGCAACCTGCACCCAGTCGTCAATGTAGGCGCGCGGAAACCCAGCTTCCGGAAAGCGAGCCAAGGCGTCCCAGGCGAGGTCGACGGCGTTCAGCTCGATGTGGGCAAGCGCATGAAGCAGCGCGATCCGCCCGGCCGGCGCCTCGGTGATCTTGCGCTTCTTCACCGCCCTCGGCGCCAGCAGCGGCGGCTCTGCGGGCCGAGCCGGACGGTCGGGAAGGTCGGCCGCCGTCGACATTGCCAGAGCGCCAGAGCGCCACGCTGCCGCCGCCGATCGGCCTCCCGACGCCTTGGCGCGGGCGTCAGCCGTCATCAGCACGGAGCGGGCGGCGGCGGCAATGTCCCGGATGCTACTCGTGGTCATCCGCGCCCCCGGCCGGAAAAGCCATGGGGATTCTCGCGGTCAGCGGAGCGGCGATTGCCGGCGCCGTGACAGCATCAGCGTCCGGATCGGCTAACTGATTCAAGTCAATGCCGCGTCGGCGGCGCGGTGCTTGACTTCGCTTGGCGGTGCCGTTCCGCGTGACGAGGGAGAATTCCATGGCATTCAAGAACCTGCTGGTCCACCTGGACCCCTCCAAAGCATCGGTGAAGCGCGCGGATGCCGCGATCGCGTTCGCCGCCGAGTACGGCGCTCATCTTGCCGCGCTGGCCGCGGTGCCGATACCGGTAATGCCATCGTATGTCGAGGCCCAGATCCCCGCCTCGGTCCTCGAGCAGGCGCAGGCGATCCTCAGGGACGAGCTCGCGGCCGTCGGCGAAGCCTTCACCGAGCGCGCCCAGGCGGCCGGGATCGGGTTCGAGATTCGCCAGGAAATCACGCGCGAGCCCTTGGCCGACCTGATCTCACGCCACGCCCGCTACGCCGATCTGGCGATCCTGGGCCAGGCGGACGAGAATGACCCCCAGACCGGTGATCCGGAATTCGCCGGGGACGTCATCCTCGGATCGGGGCGACCGGTCCTGATGGTGCCGTACATCGGCGCGTTGCGGCGCCCGGGGCGCCGGATCATGGTCGCCTGGGACGCCAGCCGGGAGGCCGCGCGGGCGGTCAGCGACGCGCTGCCGCTGCTGCAGGCGGCCGACCTGGTGCAGGTCCTGATCGTCAACCCTCGTCGCGGCGAGCGCGCCCACGGCGAGGAGCCGGGCGCCGACATTGCCACGCATCTGGCCCGACACGGGGTGAAGGTCGAGGTCAAGGTGTTCGACCAGCGCGACCTGTCGGTCAGCGACGTCATCCTTGCCAGGATCGCGGACGAAGGGATCGACCTCCTGGTGCTCGGCGCCTACGGCCACGCACGCCTTCGCGAGATGATGCTGGGCGGTGTCACCCGCGATCTCCTGCGCACCATGACGGTGCCGTTGTTCATGGCCCACTGACACTCACCCCCTCGCCCGGAACCGGCCGGCGCGAGGGGCTTTCCTCGAACGGCGGTTTTCGGCACTGTCCGGCTCAGCGTTCCGGATGGGAGCGTCGGCCGCTTGCAAGGCCCTCGGCCGGCACCGTCCTTGAGACAGCGAGGAGAGGACGATGAGCACCCGCGAGGCAGCGATCGAAGCGGTGGAGCGGTACTTCGACAGCGGCGCGTTCCGCGAGGAGCTGGCCGCCCGCGTGGCGGTGCAGAGTTCGTCGCGCGAGGACGAGCACGGGCCCGACCTGCTGGGCTACCTGGAGCGCCTGATGCGGCCGCGCTTCGAGGCCATGGGCTTCTCGGTCGAGATCCACCCCAACCCTGTCCTACCGCGCGCGCCGTTCCTAGTGGCGCATCGGAGGGAAGACCCGCACCTGCCGACGCTGTTCTGCTACGGCCACGGCGACACCGTGCCTGGCGAGGAGGGCCGCTGGAAGGACGGGCGCGATCCCTGGACCCTGGACGTCTCGCCCGACGAGCGCTGGGGCGAGCGCTGGTACGGCCGCGGCACCGCCGACAACAAGGGCCAGCACGCCATCAACATGGAGGCCATGCGGCACATCATCGAGGCCCGCGGCAGCCTCGGCTACAACGTCACCTTCCTGATCGAGATGGCCGAGGAGATGGGCTCGCCCGGCCTGCGCGAGTTCTGCTTCTCGCAGAAGGATCTCCTGAAGGCCGACCTCCTGATCGCGTCCGACGGGCCGCGGCTGGTCGCCGACAAGCCCGACATGAAGCTCGGAACGCGCGGGGTGATGAACTTCCGCCTGCGGCTCGAGTACCGCGAC
>CAYNFA010000422.1:0-4334 GCA_964396345.1 uncultured Thalassobaculum sp. | reverse complement strand
CCGCATGATGCCGCCGGAAAGCCGGGTCGCCGTGGTGTGGGCGTTGATTATTGTTGGAACGCCGAGCCGATCGTACACGGTGGAGTTCGCGCGGGAGGTCATGGGCGGGTCTCCGGAGAGATCGCCCCAGGCGGGCGACCACGGGCGAACCTTAGTTCAGCCCCGCCAATCGCGCCAAGCAGTCAGGCGTCGCCGGCTCGCGGATGGAGCGCGGCTACTTGCCCTGTTTCTCGCCCTTTAAGTACGGCTCCAGGAAGGCATAGAGGTCCTCGATCTCCTTCTCCGACTTGATTCCAGGGAAGACCATCTTGGTGGTCGCCTTCGGCTTGCCGATCTGCGCGCCGATGTATTCCGACGGAGTCGCTATGTAGGCCTTGAAATGCGTCTCGTCCCAGGGATCGATCTTGGCGCCCGCGGCGGTCATGTCGGCGGAATGCTTGAAGCCCTCGGCGTTGCCGGCCTTGCGGTTGAACAGGCCATTCAACGACGGGCCGATCATTCGTTTGCCCTCGGCCAGCGAATGACAGGCCCGGCATTTGTTGAAAGCCTTTTCACCGGCCTCCGCGTCACCGGCGGCCTGTGCCGTTCCGGCCAAGCCGGTGATGGCGAGCAGGCTCAGAGTCCCGGCGACGGCAATGGTACGGATCCGCATTGATGACCTCCTTTGGATTTTTGGGGTTCGCAGATCAAACTGGTCCGGGAGACTAAAGTGTCAATGCCCTTTCACAGCATCGATGCAAAATGCCGAGCTGCTACGGGATTTGCTGTATGTGCATCTTGCTGCATCGAGCAAACAGTCGATCGCACGTGCCCGACGGTTATACAAAGATCTCCGGGGTTCGGCCTATCCATTCGGCGAGGAATCATTGCTTCAGAATCTAAATCCACATACCGAGACAACAATCACGGTTCCAAATCCATTTTCGGCAGACGATATGCCAATAGAGGAAAGTTTACTGGGATCGACTCCACGTCTACATCAGTAAAAGTGTTGTTGGACTGAAGTAAAGCCTGGATGTTATAAGAATTGATTATATGAATAATATATGCTTTCTATCTGGTCGTCATCTGGGTAATGTAGCCAAAATGTGTTCTTCTGGCGAATTCTTCGGTTGGCATGCTGCGCTTCAGCGCATCAAATCCGATCGGCGGTCCAGGTAGATCCGGAACCAGGGAGCGAAACGCTCGGGTTCCTCGGCCATCTCCGCGAATAGCTCGGGGAGGGCGATCCAGCGGATCTCGGAGACTTCGGCGGGGTCCGGCCGGAATTCGGTGCCGGGTGCGGGTTCGCCGCGGTACAGGTGGACGCGCTCGTTCTCCACGAGGCCCTCGCTGACCTCGGCCCGGTACGACAGTTCGCCCTGCGGGACCAGGCGCACGCCGGTGACGCCGAGTTCCTCAGAGAGCCGCCGCGCGGCGGCGTCCGCCACCGACTCATCCCAGTGCGGATGGCTGCAGCAGGTGTTTGCCCACAGCCCGCCACAATGGTACTTGCCGAGCGCCCGGCGCTGGATCAGCAGGCGGCCGTCGCTCACCAGGAACACCAACACCGCGACGTGCGGAACGCCGAGGCGGTGCGCCTCCATCTTCTCGATCGGGTAGAGCGAACCGTCTTCGGCGATCGCCGGGATCGTCAAGCGGCTGCCGTGCAACGAGGCTGGAAACGCCGCGCTCGCCATCACGCCGCCCGGCGCAGCCCGATTCGCGCCCAGATCGTCTCCAGCGAAGCGATCAGGTGCGCGATGTCGGCGTCCGAATGGATTGGCGACGGCGTGATCCGGAGACGCTCGGTGCCGCGCTCGACGGTCGGGTAGTTGATCGGCTGGACGTAGACGCCGAACTCGTCGAGCAGGGTGTCGCTGATCCGCTTGCACTGAACGGCATCGCCGACCATCACCGGCACGATGTGGCTCGGGTTGTCCAGGTGAGGAATGCCGGCGGCGTCCAGGCCGCGCCGGACCTTCGCCACCCGGTCGCGCTGCCGGGCTCGCTCGACCGAACTGGTCTTCAGGTGCCGGATGCTGGTCATCGCACCGGCGGCGACCGCCGGCGGCAGCGCGGTGGTGAATATGAAGCCGGAGGAGAAGCTGCGGACGAAGTCGCATAGCGCCTCGGAAGCGGCGATGTAGCCGCCGAGGACCCCGAACGCCTTGCCGAGTGTTCCCTCGATTACGGTCAGCCGGTGGGCGACGCCTTCGCGCTCGGAGATACCGCCGCCGCGCGGGCCGTACAGGCCGACTGCGTGAACCTCGTCCAGGTAGGTCATGGCGCCGTGCGCCTCGGCGACGTCGCAGATCTCGGCGATCGGAGCAATGTCGCCGTCCATTGAGTAGACCGACTCGAAAGCCACCAGCTTCGGCCGATCCGGCGGCAGCAAGGCGAGCTTGCGGTTGAGGTCTTCGGGGTCGTTGTGGGCAAAGATGATCTTTTCGGCCCGGCTGTGGCGGATGCCCTCGATCATCGAGGCGTGGTTCGAGGCGTCCGACAGGACCGCGCAATTCGGGATCCGCGAAGCCAGGGTTCCAATCGCCGCCCAATTGGACACATAGCCGGAGGTGAACAGCAGCGCGTTTTCCTTGCCGTGCAGATCGGCGAGTTCAGCCTCGAGCAGCACATGATAGTGGTTGGTGCCTGAGATGTTGCGGGTCCCGCCGGCGCCGGCGCCGCATTCGTCGAGGGCCTGGTGCATGGCTGCCAGGACCGGCGGGAACTGCCCCATTCCGAGGTAATCGTTGGAGCACCAGACGGTGACCTGACCGCGGCCGTCCGAGCCATGGCGGGTGGCAAGCGGGAACTCGCCGCGACGGCGTTCGATGTCGGTGAAGACGCGGTAGCGGCCTTCCTGGCGGAGGCCGTCGAGCTGGCTCTTGAAGAAGGACTCGTACATCATAGTCGCCTCCACTTTGGTCGCGGTGGTCCCGCGGCCCTCTCTGGTTACCCTCAGCCCGGTCCGGCGGCCGGAGCCGGCCGGGTCTCGAAGCGGGCGGTGTCGTCGTCGTTGCCGCCGGCCGCGGTCGATCGGCCGCGGTTGGCAGCCCACTGCCAGAGCGCCGCGTCGCGCACTGGCAATACCATGAACCAATACTCGAGCTCTGCCAGCGCGACCAACGCGCCGAGGCAGGCGTAGCCGGCGACCTCGAACCCGGCGACCTCGAACCCGGTGACCTCGAACCCGGTGACCTCGAACCCGGTGACCTCGAACCCGGTGGCATCGATCCGCCAAGCATGATCCAGCATCAGCGCCGACGTCGCCGTGATCGCGGTAACCGACACCGGGAACAGCGGGTTGATCGCGCGCGTGGCGAAATAGCTCTTCAGGTGGAGGAGCCGCACCGGCAACAACTCGTCGCCGAAATGCGGAACGCCAAGAAAGACGTTCAGCTTCGCGCTCAGCCGGAGCACCCAGAGCGCCACGAAGGTCCAGGTCGCGATCTGGTTCGGCGCATCCCAGGTCAGGGCCACGATCAGCGCCGCGGTGAGGGCGAACGCAAGCTCGTGATACGCGATCGATGCAGCGGCCTCGCGGAAGCGCCGCGCGCCGCTGGCGTTGGGTGACTGCGCCAGCTTGCGCGGTCCGGTGATCATCCCGAGCAGGAAGGTCAATTCATGCCAGGCCCAGACCGCCAACGCGTAGGTGAAGGCGTGGTAGCCGCCAACCGTGCTGGTGTCGCCGGCGCTGGAGGCCACGCCGACCAGCGCCAGCGCCAGTCCGGCGGTGGCGCCGGCCAGCAGCGCTGGCCGGGCTCGCTCAGGCAAGCGGGTGAGCCACAGGATCAGCCCTGTGCTGAACCACCAGATGAATAGCGCGTACAGCGGCGGCAGCGCGTAGTCGGCGAGATCCCACACCCGCTTGTTCCTCTGTCTACCAGGTCGGATCGAGGCGCACGGACTCAGGCACCTGATGCTTGCGCACCGGGTGCAGATACAGTTGGGCGAAGGTGAGGCCGGCCGCCACCGTCAGGCCAATTCACCGGGTTGGCGAGGCCGAGGCAGGTTGAAGTCATACCGAGGGTCTTGCTGGTGCACGGAGTGCCGGATGCTGGTGATCCTCAACGACAATGACATGTCGATCGCCCCGGCGGTCGGCGCCATGAGCGCGTACCTCTCGCAGATCGTCTCGTCGCGCTCCTATTGCTCGCTGGGCGAACTGGCCAAGCAGGTGGCGAAGCGCTTCCGAAATCCATCGAGCGCACCGCACAGAGGGCCGAGGAGTTCGCGCGCGGGCTGGTGACCGGCGGCACGCTGTTCGAGGAGCTTGGCTTCCTGTACGTCGGCCCGATCGACGGCCACAACCTCGACCACCTGCTGCCGGTGCTGCGGAACCTGCGGGACAC
>CAYNFA010000421.1:0-4338 GCA_964396345.1 uncultured Thalassobaculum sp. | reverse complement strand
CGGCTAGGCCCTGATAGGCCGCGACAGCCAGGAAGACATCGGAGGCCTTCACGCTGATTTTGAACTCGTGGAAATCGTTGTCCTCGAGGATCCGGGCGTGGTGCAGCGCGCTCTCGACCATCGCCTCGGGGCACGGCTCGCCGTATTTCTCGAGCAGATGCTTTTCAAGACTGCCGGCGTTGACGCCGATCCGCATGGAGCAGCCGTGGTCCTTGGCGGCCTTCACGACCTCGCGGACCCGGTCGGCGGAGCCGATGTTGCCGGGATTGATGCGCAGGCAGGCCGCGCCGTTCTCGGCGGCTTCGATCGCCCGGCGGTAGTGGAAGTGGATATCGGCGACGATCGGCACTGACACCTGCGGCACGATGTGCTTCAGCGCCGCCGAAGATTCGGCGTCAGGGCAGGACACACGGACGATGTCGGCCCCAGCTTCCTCGGCTCGCCGAATCTGGGCAACCGTCGCCGCCACGTCGGCGGTCGGTGTGTTGGTCATGGTCTGCACGGTGATCGGCGCGCCGTCCCCGACCGGAACTCGGCCGACATGGATGCGCCGGGACCGACGGCGATGGATGTCTCGGTAAGGGCGCACGCTCATCGGGAGCCTCGCGGTGTCGCACGAAGGGCACATGGTCCGGCGCGACCGGCCGAACGGCATGATGGGGTTATAGCGAAACCGTCGGAGCGGCGGAAGCCGCGCACCGACGCGTTGGGATCAGCGGGCGGTGGCCGCCGTTCCGGAGGCCAGCAGCGCCGGATCGAGCGTGACGTTGCGGACGACCTCGCCGAAGTTGCCGAGGCTCGGAGCCGGGGTGCCGTCGACCAGCACCTCGAGGGCCCCGGCGTTGCCGGTCGCGAGCTTCAGGCCGGCCTGGCTCGGCACCCGGTAGATGTCGCCTTCGCGCAGCACGCGGGTGAACAGGGCGGTGCCGTTGGCGTCGCGCACCTGCACCCAGCTGTCACCGGTGGCCCGGATCATGATCCGCTCGCCAGCGCCGCCGGCGGCGCGGCCGGTCGGCACGGCGGCCTCGGACGCACCGATCAACGCGGCGATGCGCGGCGCGGCCGGCACCAGGGTGTCCGGGTTGTCCGCTGTCGCTGCCTCCGGCGCCGCCGTCCCGGTGGTCGTCTGTTCACCGGTCGTCTGTTCACCGGTCGTCTGTTCACCGCTCGTCTGCCCGCCCGCCGCCGTATGCGGCCGCGCGGCGTCGGCGACGGTCGCCACCGGTTCCGGTGGGGCCGTCACGTCGGGGGTCTCGGAGGCGGAGCGGCTGGGCAGGTCCTGCTCAGCGGTCACCGGCTCGGCGACGACCGGGGGGGCGGACCGCGCCGCCGTCGCTTCGGGGAATATCGCCTCCGCGGCGCCCGGCACGGTTGCTGTCGGCGCCGATGACTCGGCCACGGCCGATGTCTCGGTCACGATGGACTGGGCGGCCGATGGCTCCACCCCGCCGGTCGTTGTCAATTCGCCGGTCGAGAGTCCGCCGGTCGAGCGTGCGCCGGAAACGGTGACGCCGGCAGGGTTGGCGTCAGCGTACGAGCCGGCGGTGCCTGGAAGCGCCGGTGCGGCCACCGGTGTGGCGGGCGACGGTTTCTCGGCGCGCGGCAGCGGCGGAGCCTCGCCCTCGATCAGCCGCGCCAAGCGCTCGGGCACGTGTGGCACCAAGTCTCGCAGGTTGCCGTCACGCTCCGACAGCCAGTACCAGCCGCCATAGGCACTGCCGGCCAGCAGGAGCGCCGCCAGCATCAGGGTGAAGCCCGGAACCCGTCCTTCCGGTGCCGGAGACGGAAACACCAACTGGGTCTTCGCGTTCAGGCCGGCGGCCTCTTCCTTGAAGCGGCGCACGGAGGAGTCGGGATCGAGGCCGAGGAAGCCGGCGTATGTCCGGACATAGCCGATAGCGTAGGTGATGCCGGGCAGCGCGTCGGGACGCCCTTCCTCAAGCGCGGACAGGAAGTTGCTTCGGATGCGGAGGTGGGAAGCGACCTCGGCCAGTTCCAGGCCTGCGCCTTCGCGGGCGAGCCGCAGTTCCTCTCCGACGGGTAGCGGTGGAGTGCCCATTCCCCGTTCCTCGTTGGCTGGTGGTTCCGGGGGCGACAGCGGTAATCCGGCTCGGCGCAGGGTGTTCAACCGGGGCATCGGTTCGATGTCCGTGAAGCGGATCCGAGACCTTTCCGACTTCAGTGCCATGGTCCTTCGAGCCCAACGGCGGACCGACCCAACGAACCGAAACCCGCCCCCGTTTCGGATCGTCCAAACGCAGACCTCCAAGCTATTCCAAATTTACTGCGATATCAATTAGCTATCTCCGGGCCTGCGGGTCGGGCTTTAATCGGAATCGGCCAACGCGGCGGGATTCTTGTGACGGTTCCCGCCGCGTTCAGCGAGGAAGTTCTTCAACTGATTCCTCAGATTCGACGCGGGTGATTTAATCAAATACTCAACATATCTTGTTAATTCTATGATATTATTAGAAATAATGGCTTCTTTTACGGGGCCGATGGAGATTGCGGACATCGAGAGCGCGCGATAGCCGAGGGCGGCCAGGACCAGGGCCTCGAGCGGCTTGCCGGCCATTTCGCCGCACACGGTGACCGGCTTTCCGGCGTTGGCGGCGGCCTGGGCGATCCGCGCGAGCACGCCGAGGAATACCGGGTCGAGGGTGTCGTACCGCGTCGCCACCCGCTCACCGCCGCGGTCGGCCGCGTACAGGAACTGGTGCAGGTCGTTGCTGCCGACCGACAGGAAGTCGGCCTCCCGGGCCAGCGACTCGATCGCCAGGACCACCGCCGGCACTTCCACCATCGCCCCGACTGCCACCGACTCCGGCAAGGTGACGCCGCGGGAGCGGGCGCGCTCAAGTTCCAGGTCCAGCAGCGACCGGGCGGTCTGGAACTCCTGAACCGTCGTGACCATCGGCACCATGACGCGCAGCGGCCGGCCGTCCGCTGCCCGGATCAGGGCGCGCATCTGCTGGCGCAGCAGCGACGGCAGGTCGAGTCCGATGCGCAACGCCCGCCAGCCGAGTGCGGGGTTCTCCTCGGGTTCGTGGACGATCGACGGCAGCCGCTTGTCACCGCCGGCGTCGAGTGTGCGGAACGTCACCGGCCGGCCGTTGGCGGTCGCCAGAACCCGTCGGTAAAGCAGGGTCTGGGCGTCGACATCGGGGTACTCGCGGCGCACCAGGAACGGAATCTCCGTGCGATACAGGCCGATACCGTCGGCGCCGACCTCAGCCATCTGAGCGACGTCGACCAGCAGTCCGGCGTTCATCTGCAGCGACAGCGTCACGCCATCGGGGCTGACGGCCGGCCGGTCTCGCAGGGCGGCGTAGCGCGCGCGTTGCGCGGCCCGCGCCGCCATGCTGGTGCGGAACAGCGTGCGGGCATCCTCGCCGGGGCGCACGAAGACCTGGGCGTGGTCCCCGTCCACGATCAGCGTGTCGCCCGGGTCGACCTCGCCCAGCAGGTTGGGCAGCCGGCCAACCACCGGGATGTCGAGGGCGCGGGCTACGATCGCGACGTGCGCGGTTGCCGAACTCTCCTCCAGCACCAGCCCCTTCAGCCGGGTCTGGTCGTAGTCGAGGATCTCGGCGGGGCCGAGCGATCGCGCAATCAGGATCCAGTCGCCTTCGGGCTCGACGTCGTCGCCGGGCGTGCTCTCCGGCGAGAGTTGCTGCATAAGCCGCAAGGCGACGTCCTCGAAATCGGCCAGCCGCTCTCGGATGTAAGGGTCTTCGACTCCCGCCATGCGGGCCCGGGTGTCGTCTCGAACCCGCTGCAGCGCGGCCTCGGCGGTCAGGCCGCCGAAGATCGCCTCGCGGATGCGGCCGATCCAGCCGGCGTCGCTGGCGATCATACGGTAGGTCTCGAGCACCTCACGGTGCTCGCCGGCGACCGCCATTGCGGCGGACTCGATCAACCGCCCCAGCGCCTCGTGCATCGCGGCCAGGGCAGCGTCGAGACGGCGGGACTCGTCCTCCGGGTCCTCGGCGACCACCCGACGGATGACGATGCGCGGCCGGTGCAGCCGGGCCCGGCCGATCGCCATGCCACCGTTGATCCGGGTGCCGCTGATCCGCACCGGGGTGCCGTCGCCGCGGTTCGAAGCCGATCCCGGCATCTCGCCGCCGGAGATCATCTCGGCCAATACCATCGCCAGGGTCTCGAGCGATTCGATCTCCTCCTCGGTGTACTGGCGCGCCGTGGTGTGCTGGATCACCAGCACGCCGTGCACCCGTTCCGATCGACGGATCGGCACCCCCATCAGCGAGTGGTAGACTTCCTCGCCGGTCTCCGGGAAGTAGGCGAACTTCGGGTGGATCTGCGCTTCGGCGAGCG
>CAYNFA010000420.1:0-4352 GCA_964396345.1 uncultured Thalassobaculum sp. | reverse complement strand
CCGGGCGATCCGCTCGCGGGCGGCAGCGGCGTCCGCCTCAGCGGCGCGGATGTCCCGCTCGGCCTGCCGAAGCCTGGCCAGAACTTCCAGCGCCTTGTCGCGGCGCGCCAGCCAGGCCTGGAGCGCGTCGAGTGTGGTACCGGCCGGCAGCCTCGGCGCCATGGCGCCGAGGCTGCCCTCCACAGCGTCGCCGACAACGGCGTGGGCCCGTAGCGCGGCGTTCAGCAGGTCGCGGGATCGCGCCACATCCGCCTCGACGACCGTCAGGTCCTGTCGGGCCCGATGCAGGGTCGCGATGTCCTTCTGCTGGCCAAGCCGGGCGGCGGCGGCGATGTCGTCGCGCCGCAGCGCCGTCTCGAAGGCATCGGCTGAGCCGACGTCAAGGGCGCGCCGGTGTTCCGCCCATGCCTGTTCCCGGGCGCTGCGGATGCTGGCCGCCGCCTGATCGTCGACCACCCCGGCGATCCCCGCCATCGCCTCGATCTCCGCCCGCAGCCGGACGCCCTCGCCCTCCAGCCGCTCGATCTCCTGTTCCTGCCGCTCGACCAGGGATTGCGCCCGGCTCGCCTGCGCGCTCCAGCGCCCGAGGTCCCCGGCATCGGGGACGACCAGACGGGTCAGCTGCTCCGGGGTTCCATGCCAGGGACGCAGGCCGGCGATCCGCTCGTCCACCTCATCCCGCTGATCCGCCCGTAACCGCTCGGCAAGCCGCAGGCGGGCGGTGTGATCGCTGCCCCGCAGGGCCGCCAACACGGAGGTCACCGTCGCCATCGCGCCGTCCCGTCCGGAGGCGGAAGGTGCGGCACCGGCGGTGGCGGCCAGGGCAGCGCGGGCGTTGGCCAGTTGCTCGCGCGCCTTTTCCAGCTCGGCCGAGGCGCTGCCGGTCGCCGCCGCCACCCCTGACCGGGTCTCGATCAGTTCGCGCAAGACGCCGACGGTGGTGGCATCGACCACCAGACGTCCTGGATCGAGATCATCCGGCCGGCCCAGCCGCTGCAGGATGCCGGCGACCGAAAGGTCGACGGCGCGAAGCTGCAGGCGACGCTCTGGCAGGTCGGTCTCGGCGGTGACGTGCCGGGCTTGGAGCCCCGCCAGGCCATCCAGCCGGTCGGCAACAGCGAGCGCGGACTCGTCGACCACCGAGGCGGCGAGGGTGGCCACCAGATCCTCGATCTCGCGGTCCAGAAACTCGCTGCGGGTCGCCAGCTCGACCTCGCGCCTCTGCAGCGACGACAGTTCCTCGATCCACCCGAGCGGCGCCAGCGGCAGGTCCGACAGAGGCGCCAGCCGCCCCCGTGCAGCGCGCAGCGCCGACAGCCTCGGCAGGGCGTTCAGACGGCGCTCAATGTCATTCGTGCGGGCCTGGATCGCCCCGCGCTCTGTCATCGCCTCGGCGTACTGGGCAGCGGCGCGGTCCCGACTGTCCACGAGTTGCGCGTACTCCGACGCCGCGGTGTCGATCGCCTCGCGTTCCTTCCTGAGCTCGGCGAGATTGGCCTTCAGAAGCGACAGCTCGGTACCGCGTCCGCGGTGCCTGTGGAAGCCGTCCGCCTCGGCGCGCAGGGCCAGCAGGGTCCGGCTCAGGTCGGCCAACCCGGCGCTGGCGGAAAACAGCAGTTGTCCCAGTTCGCCCTTGCTCGCCAGGATGCTCTCGCCGCCCGCCTCGATGGTATCGTCGTCGAGCGAGAACATGCTGCGATAGGCGTCGCGATCGATGCCGCCGAGTTCCCCGGTCACCAGCGCGTCGGATACAAGCTGGCCGTCGCCGTCGAGCAGCGTTCCCTGGGCGCGCTTGATGCGAACCAGCTCGCGGACGCCGTCCGCCAGTTCCAGCCGGGCGCCAATCCGCATCGTCGGGTAGGGATGAAGGAAATCGTAGCGGCTTCGCGGCTCGATGCCGAACAGCAGGTCGAGAAGCGCCGACAGGGCCGTCGACTTGCCGGCCTCGTTGGGGCCGTAGACGACGTGAAGGTCGGGACTGCCCGCGGGACGGTCGCCGAAGTCGATCGAGTGGTCGGTGAACTTGCCGTAGCGGGTCAGGTCGAGCCGGATCAGCCGCATCAGGGTGTCGCCGCCCCGGCGTCAACGTGCAGGCGCGCCAGCACGTCGTCGGTCCCCTCCCCGACCATGGCGGCCAGAATGCCGTCGGCTTCCACCTCGTCCAGCCCGAGAATGGCGCGGCACTCGGGCGGGAGTTGCGCTCTCAACTCCTCGGCAATGCCGGCGACCTCGGCGCGGAACGCATCGGTGTCCCGCACGCGCTCGTCGATCAGCCGACGCAACTCGACGATCGGATCGGCGACCCGGTCCGCCGGATCGCCGGGCGCCCGGCAGTCGACCTCGAGTTTCTCGATCCAGCAGCGGCCGATCACCGACGCCCGGTCCCCGGCCTCTGCCTGCAGAAGGTCGTGATCGCGGCGGGCACGCCAAGCCAATGCCGTGGTGCCGGTTACCCGGAGCCGGGCGACGAGGTGCTCGGACACCGCATTGTCGCGCGATCGCTCCAGGGACCGCGCGAGAACGCCGGCGATGTCGCGCCAGTCCTCGATACCTTCCAGGTCGACCGTGACCCGCTCGAACTGCGCCAGGCTGGTCAGCCGTTCCTCGTGGCGTACCGAGCGGTCGTCGCCGATCGTGACCAGGGTGACCGACTTCGGCCCCGCCTCGTTGATGTCGCGGCCCTGCGGCATGCCGGGCATGACCACGGTGCAGGCGCCCTCCGTGATCGATCGCCCGTGCACATGGCCGAGCGCCCAATAGCGGAATCCGGAGGCCTGCAGATCGGCGACGCTGCAAGGCGCGTAGGGGTCGTGGCCGGCAGCGCCGCCGAGGCTGGTGTGCATCAGGCCGATGTTCACGGCGCCCTCGACCGGAGCCCGGTAGCGCGGCAGCAGGCTCTCCGGAGCATGCGGCTGCGCGAAACTCAACCCGTGGATCGTCACCGGGGTAGAGCCGACAGGACGCTCGACCTCCACCGCTTCGGCGCGTCCGCCGAACACCTTCACCGACTCCGGCAGGGTCAACTCCTTGGTGATTCGGGACAGCGCGTCGTGGTTACCCCGGATGCTGAAGACCCGGATTCCGGCCTCGTGCAGGCGGCGGAACTGCTCGGCCAGGAAGCGGGCCGTCTTCATCGATGTCTGGTCGCCGTCGTAGAGGTCGCCGGCCAGCAGAAGAGCATCGACCCGCTCGTCCAGGCACAAATCCACGATCCCGACGAAGGCCCGACGGGTGGCGTTGCCGATCAGGTCGGCCAGTCCCGGATCCCGCAGCGCCAGCGAGCGCAGGGGCGAGTCCAGATGTATGTCCGCCGCGTGGACGAACCGGTAGGTCACCGCGCCACTCCCCGCTGATGCCGTCCGAAAGAACGGGATGCTAGCGGCCGGGCGACCCTGGCACCAGCCGGCCGGCCGAGAACGCTGTCTCGCCGGATCGTTCGACTGGATCCGGCCGTCGATTCGGGCGGCCGGGCGGCAAACAGATCAGACCCAGGCATCAATTCCTCGCGAAACCCTGATCGCTCCTCGCGAAACCCTGACCGCGGCGGCGCCGCGTGATGGTGCATTGTGAGCTTCCTGTCATGTAGCGCTTGACCGTCCGTCACCCCCTCACCAACATGCCGATCCCAGATCACGCCGACGCAGAAACGGCGCCCAAAGGTCCCAAGCGGCCCCCCCAACAAAGTTCGGTCCTCAGGAGGGAACCCCCCATGCGATTGCTCGCCACGTCCCTATCCCTGCTCGCGGCGGTTGCCGCGGTCTGCACGACGGTCCCGGCGGCCGCCGCGGTCGATGGCCCAAAGGTGGCCTGGAATCTTTCCGTGTGGGGTCCGCCACGCGCGTTCACGGCCGGGATCGAGGCCGTCTCGAAGTATGTCGACGAGCAGACCGCCGGCAAGTTCACGATCAAGATCCACTACGGCGACTCGCTGTCGAAGGGGTCTGACAACCTCGACAACATCAAGCTCGGCGCCTTCGAGATGGCGCAGATCTGCGCCGGCTACCACCCGGGCAAGCACCCGGGCATCAACGTTCTCGACCTTCCGGGCCTGCCGCTCGCCGACCCCGAGGTGCACCGGATGGTGCACGAGGTGATGCACACGCATCCGTTCATCGTGGCCGAGTTCAAGCGCTGGAACGCCATGCTCTACCTCTCGGTGCTGCAGCCGCAATCCGAGTTCATGGGCACCGGCGAGCCGCCGCTGAAGATGGAAGACTTCAAGGGGATGCGGCTCCGGGCCCTGGGCGGCACCGGCGAGGCGCTGAAGAACCTCGGCGCCGTGCCGACTTCGGTGCCGGCCCCGGAAGTCTACAACGGCATGGAGCGGGGGGTCTTCCGCGCCGCGGCGTTCC
>CAYNFA010000419.1:0-4359 GCA_964396345.1 uncultured Thalassobaculum sp. | reverse complement strand
CGCCCCGCAGGACGCCCCCAGTCGATGCAGCTTCGGGAACGGCTCAACCCGCAGTGAACGCCTGTATTCCGGTTTGCGCCCTGCCGAGGATCAGCGCGTGCACGTCGTGGGTGCCCTCGTAGGTGTTTACCGCCTCGAGATTAAGCACGTGTCGGATCACATGGTACTCGTCGGACACGCCGTTGCCGCCGTGCATGTCACGTGCGGTTCGGGCGATATCGAGGGCCTTCCCACACGAGTTGCGTTTGCACAACGAGATCGCTTCCGGCGCGGCTCGACCTTCGTCCAGCAGGCGGCCAAGGCGCAGGCAGGCCTGCATGCCTATGGTGATCTCGGTCTGCATGTCGGCAAGCTTCTTTTGGATCAACTGGTTGGCGGCCAACGGACGCCCGAATTGATGGCGATCGAGGGTATACTGCAGCGCCGCGTGCCAGCATGCCTCGGCAGCGCCGAGGGCGCCCCAGGAGATGCCGTAGCGTGCCTTGTTCAGGCATCCGAACGGCCCCTTCAGACCGCTCACATTCGGCAGCAGGTTTTCGTCCGGGACGAAGACTCCGTCCATGACAATCTCGCCGGTGACCGAGGCGCGCAGGCTGAACTTGCCCTCGATCTTCGGGGCCGAAAGGCCCTTCATGCCCTTCTCCAGGACGAAGCCGCGGATCACACCGTCCTCGGTCTTACCCCAAACCACGAACACGTCGGCGATCGGCGAGTTGGTGATCCACATCTTGGCGCCGGACAGGGTGTAGCCGCCATCGACCTTTACCGCCCGGGTCTTCATGCCGCCCGGATCGGAGCCGTGGTCCGGCTCGGTGAGGCCGAAACAGCCGACCCATTCGCCGGTCGCGAGCTTCGGCAGGTACTTGCGGCGCTGTTCCTCGGAGCCGTAGGCGTGGATCGGGTGCATCACCAGGCTGGACTGCACGCTCATCGCCGAGCGGTACCCCGAGTCGACACGCTCGACCTCGCGCGCGATCAGGCCGTAGCAGACATGATTGACGCCAGCCCCGCCGTACTCCTCGCCGATCGTCGCACCGAGAAAGCCGAGTTCCCCCATCTCGTTCATGATCTCGCGGTGGAACACTTCGTTCCGAAACGCTTCGCGCACCCGCGGCAGGAGCTTCTCCTGACAGTAGGCGCGCGCGGCGTCGCGGACCATTCTCTCATCCTCGCCGAGTTGGTCGTCGATAAGCAGGGGGTCGTCCCAAGCGAAATCGGGACGGGAAGGGGTCTTCGAAGCGGGCGCTTCCGCCATCGCGGCCACGGGCGGGTTCATCGGGAACTCCTCGTCATCGAGCGTCATCAGGACTTATATACGCTGGCGGACCGGCAGGTCCAAACAGGGGAAGGGAGCGGCAATGGCCACCGGCCGGGAGGACGGCGTGATCTTCGAGTTCATCAGCGTCGGCGCCTATGTCAAGGTCAGCGCAATCGATGTAGCGACAGGAATTGAGGCTTCAATCGTCGGCAATCCCATGAGCGGGGAGGTGGCGCTTCGGCGCACCGCGCTTCGCAAGCTGCAATACGTCGTCGACAAGCGAAAGTCGGGCGGTCGCTCCTGACCGCAACCGCTCTGGTCGACCGCCGCAACGGCGCGGCGGTCGCGGGAGCGGGCTTGACGCCGGTTCAGGCTATCTTGCGACGCCCGGAACGCCGAGTCGTCTGACGGCCAAGCCCGATCTTCTTCGCGAAATCGGAACGCTGTTGCGCGTAGTTCGGCGCTACCATCGGATAGTCGGCTGGCAACCCCCACTTCGCCCGATATTCCTCGGGCGTCATGTCGTAGGTGGTGCGCAGGTGCCGCTTGAGCATCTTGAGTTGCTTGCCATCCTCGAGGCACACGATGTAGTCGGGCGTGATCGACTTCTTGATCGCCACGGCGGGCTTCAACGGCTCCGGCGCTGGCTCACCGCCGCCGCCGGATAGACCCTTGAGCGCGCCGTGAATGGCGTGGATGACCTCCGAAATTTGGGTCGAGGCGATCGAGTTGTTGCTCAGATACGCGGCGACCACGGTGGTCGTCATCTTGATCAGAGACTTGCTGTCGACCGGATCCCCTAGTGCTTGCTCAGTCATAAAATGAACCAGATTTTGTTTTTGGATACTTTCAGTTAGTTGGCATGCAACGACCTGGAAGTCAACGCCTGCTCTCCAAATAAACAACACCGTCTTGAGAGAACCCCCTTGGAGAACGCAGTCGAGACCAAAGCCCGATGAGTGTTCGACTTCAGCGGACCTGCTTCGCCGGGACGGCCGTGAGTCCGGGCTGCGGGCGGCAAGGGGCGTCGAAACGCCACGAGTGGTGGCCAGAATGGGTCGGTTCGGCGTATATGGGGTCTTGACCGACCGATGGGAGCTTGGCGGCCATGAGCAACGCGGTCATCGCGGTGGCGTCCGACCACGGCGGGTTCGTCCTCAAGGCGAGCCTTTCCGAGGAGTTGAAGCGTCTGGGCTACACGGTTCTCGATCTCGGTACTCATTCTGGGGACTCCGTCGACTACCCAGATTTCGGTTATCGGATCGCGGCGGCGCTGGCTGAGGGAAAGGCCACGATCGGGGTGGCGATGTGTGGATCGGGCATCGGAATCAGCATGGCTGCAAACCGCTATCCGTGGGTTCGTGCCGCCCTCTGCCATGACGTCACCAGCGCCCGACTGTCCCGCGAGCACAACGACGCCAATGTCATCGCGTTCGGGGAACGCCTGACCGGCGTCGAAGTTGCGAAGGAGGCGCTTCGGGCTTTCCTGAGCACCCCGTTCGCCGGCAACCGTCACGCCGCACGGGTAGAGAAACTGGGAGCACCACCCCAAATACCAAGTGTTTCCTGACAGCAGATTGACCAATCGAGGCTTCGAACTCATGTCTACGGCTGATACCACCCGAACCGACGCCACCGTGTTCTTCGGAGATCGTCTCGCCACCGCTGATCCGGAGCTTCTCGAGGCGCTGACCGGGGAGTTGGCCCGCCAGCAGGCGCAGATCGAACTGATCGCGTCCGAGAATATCGTTTCCCGGGCGGTGCTGGAGGCGCAAGGTTCCGTACTGACCAACAAGTATGCGGAGGGGTATCCCGGCCGGCGCTATTATGGCGGCTGCGAGTATGTCGACGTCGCCGAACGGCTGGCCATTGAGCGTGCCACCCGCCTCTTCGACTGTGGCTTCGCCAACGTACAGCCGCACTCCGGCGCCCAGGCGAATCAGGCTGTCTTTTTGGCTCTGCTGAAGCCGGGCGATACCATCCTCGGCATGTCGCTGGATGCCGGTGGCCATCTGACCCACGGCGCCGCGCCGAACCAGTCTGGCAAATGGTTCAACGCCATCGGCTACGGCGTGCGGGAAAGCGACGGGCTGATCGACTACGACCGCGCGGAGGAGCTGGCGCGTGAGCATCGGCCGAAGATCGTGATCGCCGGAGGTTCCGCGTACTCGCGTATCATCGACTTCGCTCGGTTCCGCGCCATCGCCGATTCTGTCGGGGCCTTCCTGATGGTGGACATGGCACATTTCGCTGGACTGGTCGCCGGCGGCGTCTACCCGAGCCCGCTGCCGCATGCCCACGTCGTAACCACCACGACCCACAAGACCCTCCGGGGGCCGCGCGGCGGCATGGTGCTGTCAGTCGACGTCGACCTCGGCAAGAAGATCAATTCGGCTGTGTTTCCAGGGCTGCAGGGCGGCCCGCTCATGCACGTCATCGCCGCCAAGGCGGTCGCTTTCGGCGAGGCGATGAAGCCTGATTTCCGAGCCTACGCCGGGGCCGTGGTGGATAACGCCAAGGCCCTGGCCGCGACGCTCGAGGAGCGGGGCTTGGCGATCGTCTCCGGGGGCACCGACAGCCACCTGATGCTGGTCGATCTTCGGCCGAAGGGTCTCAAGGGACGCGACACCGAGGCCGCTCTGGAGCGTGCTGCCATCACCTGCAACAAGAACGGTGTGCCGTTCGATCCGGAGAAGCCGACTGTGACATCGGGGATCCGCCTCGGATCACCGGCCGGGACGACGCGCGGCTTCGGTATCGCCGAGTTCCAGGAGATCGGGTCGATGATCGGCGACGTCATGGACGCGCTGGCCCGCAACCCTGAAGGCGACGCCCAGATCGAGACGGCGGTGCGGGGTCGGGTCGAGGACATGTGCCGGCGGTTCCCGATCTATTCGGAACTCGGCTGACCGACACGAGGCGAGGGGAGACGACGGCGATGCGCTGCCCGTTCTGCGGGAACGACGACACCCAGGTGAAGGACTCGCGACCGACCGAGGACAACACCTCCATTCGCCGCCGACGATTCTGCCCGGCCTGCGGCGCCCGCTTCACCACCTTCGAGAGGGTTCAGCTCCGAGAACTGACGGTGTTGAAAAAGA
>CAYNFA010000418.1:0-4370 GCA_964396345.1 uncultured Thalassobaculum sp. | reverse complement strand
CTCCCGGCCGGGTCGCTCGGCGCCGCGACCGCTGGCGCGTGGCGAGCGCCAGGGCGGCGCAGGGCCGCCGCCGCCGGCAGGTGGCGGGCCAGGGCGTCGGCGAGCGGGCCGGTGCGGATCGGCTTGGTCAGATAGCCGTCCATGCCGGCCTCCAGGCAACGCTCCTCGGTCCCGGCGAGCGCGTCGGCGGTCAGCGCGATGATCGGCACCCGGCTTCCGTCGGCGGCCGCCGCCTCGTCGGCGCGCACCGCGGCGGCCAGCTCGAACCCGTCCATTTCCGGCATGTGGAAGTCCGTCAGGATCAGGCCGTAGGATCCACCGCGCCAGCGCGCCAGCGCCTCGGCGCCGTTCTCGGCCATCTCATGGGCGTAGCCGAGGCGCCCCAGGACCTTCGAGACCACCAGCCGGTTTGTCGGGTTGTCCTCTGCCACCAGGATGAGCGCGCCGGCCTGGCGGGCTTCGTCGATCGAGGGCGGGGCGAAGGCCTCGCTGTCGCCGGCGGCTCGGTCGGTCAGGGTCGCCCGGCCGAGCGCGGCGGCGACCACCCGCCAGGCGTCGGCGCGCCGGATCGGCAGCCGCAGGTTGGCGAACACCCCAAGCCGGGTTGCCTCGTCGAGGGTCGACACCAGCGCTCGCGGAGCCACCAGGACCAGGCGAGTCCGGCTATCGAGCGCGAGCGACGAACGCAACGTCTCAAGCGCCGCCGGCTGGCGGCCATCGAGCAGCACTACATCCGGCGGGTCCGCCAGATGAGCAGCGATCGCCCCGACCGAGCAGTCGACGGCGTCGATGCCGGCGGCGGCCATCACCGCGCGGGCCTGGCTGAGCGCGGCCCCCTCGAACCCCGCGAGCAGGACCGACGCGTCGTCGATGGCCGGGTCCGGGACCAGCGGTGTCGGGTCTTCCACCCCGAGCGGCAGATCCACCCGGAACGTGGAGCCGATGCCCGGCGTCGACCTCACCTCGACGGCTCCGTCCATAAGCTCGGCGAGGCGCCGGCAGATCGACAAGCCGAGGCCGGTGCCGCCGTAACGGCGGGCGGTCGAGCTGTCGGCCTGGACGAAGGGCGCGAACAGCCGGGCGGTCTGCTCGGGCGTCATGCCGATGCCAGTGTCGACGACCTCGATGACTAGCCGCGCCATCCCGGTGCCGCCCATCTTCAGGGCCCGGACGGCGATGCGGACGCTGCCCGCCTCGGTGAACTTCACGCCGTTGCCGCCGAGGTTGACCAGGATCTGCCGCAGCCGCGTCGGGTCGCCCAGCACCCACTCGGGGAGGTTCGACGCCAATTCGACCACCAGGTCCAGGCCTCTCTCCTCGGCGCGGGAGGCCAGCAGTTCGGCGACGTCCTCCACAAGATCGCCGAGCTGGAACGGGACCCGCTCGATCGGCAGCCTCCCGGCCTCGATCTTAGAGAAATCCAGGATGTCGTTGATCACCGTCAGCAGCGCGTCCGCCGACTGCCGGATCACCCGGGTCATGCCGCGCTGCTCGGCGTCCAGAGGCGTGTGGTCGAGCATTTCAGCCATCGACATCACACCGTTCATCGGTGTCCGGATCGCGTGGCTCATGGTCGCCAGGAACGCCGCCTTGGCGGCCGACGCGGCCTCGGCCCGGGTCTGTGCGTCCTTGAGCTCGACGACATGGCGGTGGATCTCGCCCGTCAGGTCGCGAAAGCTGCGCGCGGCGTCGCCGATCTCGTCGCGGCGGTCGCATCCGGGCACCGGGATCAGACGCCGTGTTTCGGAGAAGCTGCCCATGGCGTCGCGCAGCGCCACCACCGGCCGGGTGATCGCGCGGCTGGCGAGCACGCCGGTGATGGTGGCGAGGGCGGCCACCACGATCGCGATCAGCAGCATCTCCCGCAAGGATTCGTACACGGCGGCGTATTCCTCGGACGCGTCAATCTCCGCCAGCAGCGCCCAGGACTGGCCAAACACCAACACCGGCTGGTAGGCCGAGAGCACGTCCACGCCACGATGGTTCTCGATCATCATGAAGCCGGTCTCACCGGCGATGGCGCGATCCGCGCTCGGCGTGTTGACCGCGCGACGCAGCACCGTCGACTCCGTCTCGAAGCGGGAATCGCTGCGCATAAGGCCGTCGTTGCCGACCAGATAGGTCTCTCCGGTACGGCCGAGCCCCTCCGTTCCGCGAACGATGTCGTTGAGTCCCTCCGAGCCGACGGCCACGAGGATGGTTCCGAGAAGGACGCCGTCATCCCCGCGAACGGCCGACGCGCCGAACGCCAGCGGATCCTCCGGCGACCAGCTGCGTGTGGTGAAGTCGACATAGGTCACTGGCGCGCCGTCGTAACGGGAGACCGCGCGCCGGAGGGCGCCGGCGGCGCCCGACGACGACCATGGGCCGGCGTTCAGGCTGGTGCCCAGCGCCGGTCCCTTGGCGACCGAGTAGACCACGGTTCCGGATGGCGCGACCATCATGACGTCGCGCACCGCCAGTCCCTCGATCACCGTGGAGAACCAGAGATGGAAGCGCTCGTGCGCCGCTCGGTAGCGCGTTATCGGGTCGGTGTCCTGGGTCGGCCGCGACCAGCCGCCGCCGACCCTTCCCAGCCCGCCGGTCGGATTGCGGACGCGCGCCGCCAAGTCGTGGCCCCGGTCCGACAGGGTGTGGGCGGCCGAGACGAACGCCGCGAGCGCCTCGCGCGTCGTGGTCGAGCCTGTGATGGCCCGGATCCGGGCTTCGAGTTCAGCGGTGTAGCGCTCGACGTTCTAGGCCCGGGTTTCCCGGAGCGCGACCAGCTTCTCCCGGTTCTCGTCGTAGATCGTGTCGGCAATCCGCAGCCCCGACGCCACGGCCAGCACCAGGACGGTCGCGATCGCGACGCCGGTGACCAGCAGCGGTGCCCGAACGGACATTCGCATTCTGCCGACCTCTCCCCGAGCGCGCGCCATCGCCGGCGCGTGTGCTTCCCTCCGCGTGTGGCTAAACTGTCGGCTGGTGGGGTCAAAGTCGAGGCGGCGGGGTCGTCGCCGCAGTGGGGACAGGGGACGCGGCGATGATCTGGCTCGGCGCCTTGGCATTGATCGTGCTGGCCGCGGCGGCTGCGGTGGTGATCGCGGTGCGTGGCTCGCGGCGTCGACCGGTTGTCGCGACCCCGCCGGAGCGTGTGGAGCGCCGGCGAGCCGGGCCGGTTCCGGCACCGCCGGAGTCCGGGGGGGCGGTCGGAGATCGCCTGCGCGACAGCGTGAGGCGGCAGCGCGAGCGGGCCGGACGGCTCACCGCCGGGCATGTTCAGTTGATCGACGTCGGCGCGATGATCGAAGGGGCGAGCGCCACCGGGCTCTCGCCGGCGAAAGCGCTGGCGGTTGCCGAGGAGGTGGCGCGCCAGATGATTCGGTCGTCCGACGTTCTCGTCCGGATGGCGCCCGACGGCCTGGCGATCCTGTTCGACGGCATCTCCCGCGACGATGCCGAGGCCAAGAGCCGGCGGATCGCCGACGCCACCCTGGCGGCGTTCGGCGAGGTCGGGGCCGGCGGCCGGTATCTGGCAGAGGGCTTCGGCTATGAGCTCGACGAGGTGCTGGAGGGCGCGGTCGTCGACACGGTGGAGGACCTGATCCGGTTCGTCCACATCGCCCACCAGGGCTACGTCGCCAAGCAGCGTGGCGTGGCGCGGCAGCTGGAGCAGGGCGTCAGTCTGGTTCGCCGCACCGTGTTCGCCGCCAACGACACCGACGTGGTCGGCCACGAAGCGACGGTGTTCCGGCGGATCGGGGACGGCGGCCGCATCGCGCTGCGCGACGAGAGTTTCGCGAGTGTCGACCCCGCGCTCGGCGCCGAGACCGATTGTGTGGTCATCGAGAAGCTGGCGGCGGCGATGGCGCCGGTGCTGTCGGAGGGTTCGACCCCGATCTACGTGCCGATGCGGCTGACGAGCCTGGTCAACCCGCTGTATTTCGACAATTTGCGCGCCGCCCTCGATGCCTTGCCCGCGGCCCTGCGACAGCGGCTGGTGCCAGTGGTGGATCCCGGCGCCGGTTCGGCCCGGGGGATGCTGCCGCGGGCCCGAGCGCTGTTGCGGACACGGGTGTCGGAGGTTGCCGTGCGGATTTCGGATCCGCAGGCTGACATTGCCGCTGCGGTAGCCGCCGGCGCCTCCACGTTGGTCCTGGATGCGCCGGAACGGCGGTTCGGCAACCCGGCCGATGCGGTCGCCCGGTTCCGCGGGCTGGCGCGCGACGCCGGAGCGACGGCGATCGTGTTTGGCGGTGGGGACGCCGTCGCGCGGCTTCCCGGCGGCATCCCGCACTCGCGGTCCGGCCAGGCCTGACCGGCCGGCCCCGTTCTGCGAGGCGGAGGTTGGCGCATAGGCGAGGAGTCGCCGCCGACACGCTAGATCTCCG
>CAYNFA010000417.1:0-4371 GCA_964396345.1 uncultured Thalassobaculum sp. | reverse complement strand
CTTGAGCGCGAGCGTGCCGAGCACGGCCATCGCCCCGCCCCTGGCAGCACCTCCGACGCCGCCACCGAGCAGCGCCCCGACCACGGCGCCGATGCCGCCGATCTTGGCACCGCTCATGCCGGCGGCCTGTTCCTTGCCGAGAAAGTCCCGGGCCTTTTGCGCAAGGCCACCGCCGCCTCCGGTTGCGCCCGTCCCCCCCATAAGCGAGCCGAGGATCTGATCGATCCCGCCGCCACGCCCGGCGTTCTCGGCCCCCATGCGGAGGCGGTTGTGCGACTGGCTTGATGTGCCTTGGCCAAGCAGGGTCCCGATGATGTTTCCCAAGCTCATGATCGTCTCCTGTGTGGAGGCAGCGATGTCCGCGCGGCTCCACATGACAATGCCGGGGCACGGCAGGTGTTCCACCCGGCCCACCGAAACCGCCGCCCTGCAGCCGCGCCAGCCACGTGGCGATCGGTGGGAACGCGACCAGGATCCCGAGCACCCGGGCGTCCGGGCGGCCTGCCTCACCTTCTGAGCAGACCGCCCAGCAGGCCGCGGACCAGCGCGCGGCCGATCGAGGCGCCCGTGGCGCCGCCGACCGACTTGCCGATCTGCGCCGCCAGCCCGCCGACCACCTGGGTGGTGACCGTGCGGGTGATCGAGCGGGCGACGGTCTGCGTGGTGGTCAGCCGCCGGCCGCGCATGCGATCGGTGCCGAAGACCGAGCCCAGCAGCCCGCCGATGCCGCCGCCCTCCTCCTCGGAAGGTCGCTCGCCCGTCGGATCGGTGCCGCCCGGCTGCTTGCCGGCGACGCTCGCCGCCAGGATCTCGTAGGCCGAGTGGCGGTCGACCGGGGTGTCGTACACCGGCCCGACCGGGCTGGCGGCGATCACCGCGCGGCGCTCCGCCTCCGAGATCGTCCCGATGCGCGACGACGGCGGCCGGATCAGCGTGCGTTGCACCACCGACGGCGCGCCCTTGTCCTCGAGGGTCGATACCAGCGCCTCGCCGACACCGAGCTGAGTGATCACCTCGAAGGCCGAGAACGCCGGATTGGGGCGGAAGGTGCCGGCCGCCGCCTTCACCGCCCGGGTCTCCCGCGGGGTGTAGGCGCGCAGCGCGTGCTGCACCCGGTTGCCGAGTTGTGCCAGCACCGGCTCGGGCACGTCGAGCGGGCTCTGCGTGACGAAGTAGACGCCGACCCCCTTGGAGCGGATCAGCCGCACGATCTGCTCGATCTTCTCGCCGAGGGCCTTCGGCGCGTCGTCGAACAGCAGATGCGCCTCGTCGAAGAAGAACACCAGGCGCGGCTTCTCGGGATCGCCGATCTCCGGCAGGTCCTCGAACAGTTCGGAGAGCAGCCAGAGCAGGAAGGTACCGTACAGCCGTGGCGACTGCATCAGGGCGCTGGCAGCCAGGATGTTGATGACGCCGCGGCCGTCGCGGGCGGTGCGCATCAGCTCGGCGATCGGCACCGCCGGCTCGCCGAAGAACCGGTCGCCGCCCTGGTCCTCCAGCACCAGCAGCCCGCGCTGCACCGCGCCGACGCTGGCCTTGGAGACGTTGCCGTAGCGCCCGCTCAGCTCGCCCGCCCGCTCGGCGACATGGGCGAGCAGTGCGCGCAGGTCCTTCAGGTCGAGCAGCAGCAGCCCCTCGTCGTCGGCGAGGCGGAAGACGATGTTCAGCACCCCCTCCTGGGTGTCGTTGAGGTCGAGCAGCCGCGCCAGCAGCAACGGCCCCATCTCCGAGACGGTGGTGCGGATCGGGTGGCCGTCGCGGCCGAACAGGTCCCAGAAGACGACGGGGAAGGCCTCCTGGCGATACTGGTCGGTGAAGCCGATCGCCGCGGCCCGCTCGGCGAGGAACGGCTTCGCTTCGCCGGCCGCCGCCAGCCCGGCGAGGTCGCCCTTGACGTCGGCGCAGAACACCGGGACGCCGGCCTCGGAGAAGCCCTCGGCCAGGATCTGCAGCGACACCGTCTTGCCGGTGCCGGTGGCCCCGGTGACGAGGCCGTGGCGGTTGGCAAAGGGCAGCCGGATGTACTCCGGCTTGGCGCTGGAGCCGATGTAGAGTTGGGCGTCGCGATCGATCGTCATCCCTGCCCTCCTGCCCTACGCCTCCCCCGGGGGCGGCCGTCGCGAAGGCCGCCGATCAGAGCGCCACAATAGAGGCGTTGCGCACGTCCGCCGTAAACTTGAAGCGATTCCCCTGAGACAGCGCCGCTATTCCGTCACGCGGCAAACCGGAGATCACCGATTTCCTCACGGACGCGCCGGTTCTCGGGGTCAGGCGCGATGCGCATGGTTCGATATGTGTTCAGGAAGGGCAGGCCAACTCCTCGACAGTCCTCGGAAGTTCAGGCGCCTCCCTGGTGAGCAGGGAGTCGCGACCGCGCTTACGCGCCGAGCTTCATGATCGCCAGCGCCACGGTCTTGGCGCGCGGCACCATGGTGTCGAGCCGCATGAACTCCTCCGGCGTGTGCGCCCGCCCGCCGACCGGGCCGGTGGCGCAGACGGTCGGCGCCCCGACCTGGGCGGTGAATCCGGAATCGGCGGAGCCGCCCGAGAACTCGCCGCCGATCGAGAGCCCGACCTCGGCCCCGGCCCGGGTGTAGACGTCGAAGATCGCCTTGCTCTCCGGCGACTGGGTCAACGGCAGGAATCCGCGGCTCTCGGTGATCTCGGCGGCGGTGCCGGGGACGTAGGCGGTCTCCAGGATCCCGGTGATCCGCTCCCAGACGGCATCGCGCGCCGCCATCGTCTTGAAGCGGACGTCGACCTCCGCCGTGGCGAGCGGTGCGACCATGTTGACCGCGCTGCCGCCGCTGACGATCCCGACGTTCACCGTCGTACCGGCCTCGTAGTCCGTCAGCCGGTGCAACTCGGTGATCTTCGCCGCCAGCTCGCCGATGGCGCTGATGCCCTTCTCGTGCTGGCCGCCGGAGTGGGCCGGCACGCCGGAGATGCGGAACTTGAAGAAACTGGCGCCCTTGCGGCCGGTGACGACGTTGCCGCTCTCGCGGCCCGGCTCGGCGTTGAACACGGCGCGGGCGGTGCGCGCCTCGTTCTCGATGACCGGCCGCGAGGAGGGTGAGGCGATCTCCTCGTCCGAGGTGTAGAGTCCGGTCAGCGGATAGGGCGCACCCCCGAAGCGCTTGAACGCCGCCAGCACGAAGGCGTTCATCACCAGGCCGGCCTTCATGTCGGCGACGCCGGGGCCGTAGGCGATGTCGCCCTTCACGGTGAACGGCCGGCGCGCCGCCTCGCCGTCCGGGAACACCGTGTCGCGGTGGCCCATCAGCAGGATCGGGCGGTTGCCCTCGCCGCCCGAGACGTGGGCTCGGATGCAGTCGCCGAACTCGCCATGCGGCACCCGGTCGGTCGCGATGCCTTCGGCTGCGAACCACGTCTCGATGGCGTGGCCGACCGCGTCCACGCCGGCCTTGTTGTAGGACCCGGAGTCGATGTTCACGAGCTTTTCGAGCAGCTCGGTCATGGCCGGGCGCTGCTGGTCGAGCCAGCCCAGGATCGCGCCCTGCTGTTCAGGGGTGGCGGACGGCACGGCTGTGGTTCTCCTGCATGACGGGACGGGCAGCCAGGGTGGCGTTCCCGGTGTCCGCTTGCAATCCGTTTGTCGTTAAACGCTTCGGCCTCAACCGGGTTGAGCCGTGGGCCGCCCCTGCCCGCTTCCGCGTTGACCGATGGCAAATCTTGCCAACACTATGCGCTCCCCGGACCGGAGCCGCCGATGCCCACCCGCAACATCAACCTGACGCCGGAGCTGAGCGAGTTGATCGACGCCGAGGTCGCGTCGGGCCGGTACCAGAACGCCAGCGAGGTGGTCCGTGCCGGCCTCCGGCTGCTGGAGCGCAGCCGCGAGGAGCAGGTGGTGCGGCTGCGGGCGCTGCACCGGGTGCTGGACGCGGCGATCGACCAAGCCGACCGCGGCGGCGGCGTGGTGATCGAGGACATCGACCGGTTCGTCGACGACGCGGTGGTCCGGATCGGCCGGGACGACCCGACCGGCCGCAGCGATCCGAATGGCTGAGCTGCGCAGCGGCCGGGCCTTCGCCGCCGAACTCCGCGACGTGCTCAGGATCAGCGCCGAGGATCGCGGCGAGAGCGGCCGCGCGCTGTACTCCGACCTCCTGAAGCAGGCGCTGCGCGACCTGGCCGCCGACCCGCTCCGCCACGGCGTGCGGCCGGTCGAGGGCCGGAGCGGCGCCTACTCGTACCCGATCCGCTTCAGCCGCGAGCCGGCGCCCGCCGATCTGCGGGTCGGCTGGCCGCGGCACGTCGTGTTCTTCCGGATCGTCGACGACGGCGGTGGTGGCGTTAGCGGCGGGGGTGGCGCTAGCGGCGGGGGTGGCGATGGCGGCGGCGGCGGGG
>CAYNFA010000416.1:0-4372 GCA_964396345.1 uncultured Thalassobaculum sp. | reverse complement strand
CAGCCGCTTCTGCCCATCAGGACCGTAGCTGTCCCACTGCCGTTCGGTTGCCGGGTTGGAGCGCACGAAGCCGGGCGCCACCGAGTTGACGGTCACCCCGAACGGCCCGAGTTCCCACGACAGCTGCCGGGTCAGCCCGACCAGGGCGTGCTTGGCGGCGGCGTAGGCCTGGATGCCGGTCAGGCTGGGGCGCAACCCGGCGCCGGATGACACCGTCACGATCCGGCCGTGCCGCGCCCGCTTCATCGCCGGGGCGGCGGCCTGGGCCAGCCAGAACGCGCCGTCGACGTTCGATTGGAACAGCCGATGCCAGTCCTCGGGCGTGATCTCCTCGATCGGCCGGCCGGCCTGGCCGCGCACGCCGCCGGCCGCCAGCGCCAGCACGTCAAGCCGGCCGCGACGGTCGACGACCTCGGCGACCAGCCGATGCGCCGCCTCGCGGTCCGACAGGTCGAGCGCGTGGTGCTCGCAGCCAAGTTCGCCGGCGGTGCGGGCGACGCCGTCGCCGTCCATGTCGGCGAGGTGGACGGTGGCCCCGGACTCGCGAAAGCCCCTGGCGATGGCGCGGCCGATGCCCTGGGCGGCACCGGTGACGATTACGACGCGGTCGTCGAAGCGGAGTTGCATGTGTCGATCAGGACCTGGATGGTTTCGCGGGAGAGCGGCCGGCGGCCCTCCTCGACGTCGTGCACGAGGTCGACGAGGCTGCGGATGGCGGGCACTTCGACCCCGACCTCGCCGGCGATCTCGGCGATGATGGCGATCTGGACGTCGACCTCGGTGCGGCGCTTGCGCACCGCCAGGTCGCGCCAGACCCCGGAATGGGTCTTGGCGGTCTTGCTGGTGTAGTCGGCGAGCGAAGCGATGCAGGCGCGCGCCGCCGCCTCGGGCGCCCCCGGCAGGAACGCCTCGGGATCGAAACCGGCGAAGCCGCGCGGCCGCACACCCTTGGCGACAGCGACCGCCATCACCTCGCGGCCGAGCCGGACCCAGGCCGCGGTGCGGGCCGGATCGGCGAAGTTCGCCGACATGGAATCGTCGGTCAGCGCGGTGGCGAACAGCATCGCGCCGTAGCCGAGCTTGCCCCACAGGTAGGACCAGATGTCGTCGGTCAGCTCGGCGTCCGGCTCGAACACCTGCAGCAGCCTGTGCATCGCACGGGTGCGGTCGCGCACGCTGCGGTCGACCTCGCCGACCACGCAGGCGCCGCGGTTGCCGTACAGGATGCGGCCCGGGCCGTGCCAGTCGGCGCCGAAATTCACGAAGCAGCCCATGGTGCGCGCCTCGCCGACGCGCCGGGCGATGATGATCTCGTTCAGGCCGTTCTGCGCCGACAGCACGAAGCCGTCATCGGCCAGATGCGGGGCCAGGCGGTCGACCGCGTCGGCGGTGTGGTGCGCCTTCACCGCCAGCACGGCGCGCGAGAAGGTGCCGGTGAGTTCGTCCGGCGTCACCGACGGCACGACCTGGGTGAAGTCGTCGATCGGCCCCTCGATCGTCAGGCCGTCGGTGCGGCAGGCCTGGACGTGCTCGGCGACGATGTCGACCATCAGCACGTCGATGCCGGCGCGCGCCCAGTACGCCGCGAGGGTGCCGCCGATGGCGCCCCCGCCCCAGATCAGGATCGGCTCGGCCATGGTCCCTCCAGCGCCTCGCGGGTTTCCTCGACGCCGATTTTCCACAGCGCCAGCATGTCGGCGTCGGGCTTCTGCCAGGCGCCGCCGAAATTGCCGTCGCCGAGCAGCGTGCGCACCGTGTCTGGGCCGCAGGCCTTCAGCAGCGCTGTGTCGACCATCGGCTTCACCCCGTCCGGCGCCGGCGCGCTCTCCAGGCGGGTCCAGGGGAAGTTCTCCATCCAGCTGGCGTGGCTGCCGAGCGCGTCGATGCGCTGGACCTCGGCCCCGGTGCGCGGCGCGTTCCACCACTGGTGCCAGCGGATCGACATGTCCGGCCACTCGACCATCAGCTCCTGCGCCAGGGCCGCGACCGGCTGGTTGCCGCCGTGGCCGTTGACCAGCAGGACGCGCCGGAAGCCGCTGCGCCGGAACGAGGCGATCAGGTCGCGGGTGACCGCCAGCAGGGTCTCGACCCGCAGCGACACCGAGCCCGGGAAGGCGGCGAAATACGGCGCGATCCCGAACGGGATCGCCGGGTAGACGGGCACGCCGAGCGGCTCGGCCGCCTCGACCGCCACCTTCTCGGCGAGGATCATGTCGACGCAGAGCGACAGCTGGGCGTGCTGCTCGGTCGAGCCGATCGGCAGCACGCAACGGTCGTCGGACTCCAGGTACCGCTCGACCTGCATCCAGTTGGTATCGGCAATGCGCATCAGTCGGGATCCTCCAGGGAGAGCGCGTCGTCGTCGACGTCGACCGCCCAGTTCGGGGTGTCGAGCACGATCTTAGCGAGCAGGCTCGACAGCGTGTCGCGCTCGGCCGGCGACAGCGTCTGCAGCATGCGCTCCTCGAAATGCACGAATTGCTGCAGCGTCTCGTCGAACACCCGGCGGCCGGCGGGCAGCAGGTGCAGGGTGTGGTTGCGGCGGTCGGCGGTGTCGGTGCGGCGCTCGATCAGGCCGAGCCCGCACAGCTTCTCGATCGCCCGGCTAAGCGTGTTCTTGGGAAAGCCCGAGGAGTTGGCGATGTCGCGGGCGAGCGCGCCGTCGAGCAGGCCGAGCGAGTAGATGACCACGAATTCCGGCCGGCTGAGGCCGGTCTGCCGCTTGATCCAGCCGTACAGCGGGGCGTTGTAGCGCAGCGCGATGTGGTTGAAGCGGAACGCGAACCAGCAGGGATTGCGCCACAGCTTGGCCTCGGTCAGCGCCTCCATGCCGGTCGCGCCGCGGCGGATCGACAGGGGCACGATGTTGCTGTCCTCGCGGTGAGGTCTCTTGGGGCGCGCCATCAGGGATTAATGGTTCCAATTCGAACTTGACGGGGGAATTCTCGCCTCTCAATCTGTCGAAAACAAGTTCCAAATGGAAACTTTGCTACCCGTTCCGGCGCACCGGGCGGGGGCCGGGAGCCGTCCATCGGGGGATGGCGGCGCTCAGGGACAACGACGAGGAGGCAGAGGATGAAACTCGGGAAATTTATCCAGGTCGGCGCGCTTTCGGTCGCGCTAGGGCTGGCCGCGGCGGCGGCTTCCGCGCAGACGCTCACCGTCGGCGTGCGCGGCGGTCCGGAATCGATGGATCCGCACTACTCGGCGCTCGGCGTCCACGCCGACGCCATGAAGCACGTGTTCGACACGCTGGTGTGGTCGGGCGACAACCTGCAGATCGAGCCGGGGCTGGCGGAATCCTGGAAGCCGCTCGACGACACGACCTGGGAGTTCAAGCTCCGCAAGGGCGTCAAATTCCACGACGGCTCCGACTTCACCGCCGAGGACGTCAAGTTCTCCATCGAGCGGATTCCGGTGGTGACCGGCCCGACCACCGTGCTGATCTACGTCCGCCGGGTGAAGGAGGTCGTGATCGTCGACCCGCACACCGTGCAGCTGAAGACCGACGGCCCGGCCGCGACCCTGCCGAACGATTTCGTGCGGCTGTTCATCGTCTCGCACAAGGCCGCCAAGGATTTCTCGACCAAGGAGACCGCCGCCGAAGGTTTCAACTCCGGCAAGGCCGCGATCGGCACCGGGCCCTACACGTTCGTGTCGTGGGAGCCGAAGGGCGACCTGGTGCTCGAGCGGTTCGACGGCTACTGGCGCGGCAAGGGCCCGTGGGCGAAGGTCGTCCGCAAGGAGATGCCGAACGACTCCTCGCGGCTGGCCGCCCTGAAGTCCGGCCAGGTCGATCTGGTCAACTACGTCTCGTCGGCCGACTGGCAGGCGCTGAAGCGCGATCCCAAGATCGACGTATTAACCGCCGACAGCGTCTACGTGATGAACCTGCAGCTCGACCAGCGCGAGACCACCCCGAAGGTCTATGACCTGGACGGCAAGCCGCTCGCCAAGAACCCGTTCCGCGACACCAAGGTGCGCGAGGCGATCGACCTCGCCATCGACCGGCGGACCATGGTCGACGTCGTGCTCGAGGGTCTCGGTACGCCGAACAACCAACTGATGCCGAAGAACTTCTTCGGGTGGAGCGCCAAGGTGCCCGAGCGCAAGCCGGACCCGACCCGGGCCAAGGCGCTGTTGGCCGAGGCCGGCTACCCGAACGGCTTCAAGATGGACCTGCATTGCACCAGCGACCGGCTTCCGGGCGACGGGGCGATCTGCCAGGGCCTCGGGCAGATGTTCGCCCAGATCGGCATCCAGACCAACGTGAACGCCATCTCGCGCACGGTCTACTTCCCGGCCCAGGCGAAGAAGGAGTACCCGGCGTTCATGAACGGCTGGGGCACCCTGACCGGAGAGGGCTCCTACA
>CAYNFA010000415.1:0-4373 GCA_964396345.1 uncultured Thalassobaculum sp. | reverse complement strand
CCTGGCGAACGAAGCGGGGCGGTGGGCGTGATCAACTCGGTCTACGCCCGTGACCCCGACGGCAACCTCGTCGAGGTCGCGAACCGTCTCTACTGACCGCGCTCGGCGGCGGACGCGAACCGGATCGCTTCCTCGGCGGCGCGCACCAGGGCGCGGGCCTTGTTGAGGGTTTCCTGCCACTCCGACTCAGGATCACTGTCGGCGACCACGCCGCCGCCGGCCTGCACGTACATCGTGCCATCCTTGACCAGTGCGGTTCGCAGCGCGATGCAGGTGTCCATCCCGCCATCGGCCGCGAAGTAACCGACCGCCCCGGCGTAGACGCCGCGACGCGAAACCTCCAACTCGTCGATGATCTCCATTGCCCGCACCTTCGGCGCGCCCGAGACGGTCCCGGCCGGAAAACCGGCGAACAGCGCGTCGATAGCATCGTAGCCTTCGGCCAGGCGGCCTTCGACATGGCTGGCGATGTGCATACGTGGCTGTACTGCTCGACCGTGAACTGCTCCTTGACCGACACGGAGCCGATCTCGCTGACCCGGCCGACGTCGTTGCGTCCGAGATCGAGCAGCATCAGGTGCTCGGCACGCTCCTTGGGGTCGCCCAGCAACTCCGCCGCCAGAGCCCGGTCTTCCTCGGGCGTGGCGCCGCGGCGCCGGGTGCCGGCGAGGGGGCGGATCGTCACCACGCCATCGCGCAGCCTCACCAGGATCTCGGGGCTGGATCCGACCACCGAATAGCCGCCGAAATCGAAGAAGAACAGGAACGGCGACGGGTTCAGGCGCCGCAGCGAGCGGTACAGGGCGAACGGCGGCAACTGGAACGGCACCGCCAGGCGGTGCGATGGGACCACCTGGAAGGCGTCGCCGGCGTTTATGTACTCGACGGCCTTGCGGACCATGGCGTGGTAGGCATCCCGGCCGGTGTTGGATTCCGGCTCCGGCAGCGGCTCAACCGCCGTACCGCCTTCGCGGCGGTACGGCAGAGAGCGCTCGAAATCAGCCACAAGGTCGGCCAGCCGCACCCGCGCGTCACCCCAGGCGGCGGCGGCCGAGACGTCCGGGCGCGGACGGACCGGGGTGACGGCCGTCATGACGTCTTCCAGCCGGTCAAAGATGCAGACCACGGTCGGGCGAAGGAACAGCCCGTCCCAGATGTCCAAGGTGTCGGGGTTGTGGTCGGGGATGTTCTCGAACAGCCGGATTGCGTCGTAGCCCATGTAGCCGAAAAGCCCGGCCGCCATCGGCGGCAGGCCTTCGGGGAGTTCGATCCGGCTCTCGGCGATCAACGCACGAAGGGAGTCCAGCGGCTCAGCCTCGACCGGATCGAACACATGGGGGTCTATGCGCGCCTCGCGGTTGATCTCCGCCTTCTGCTTGTAGAAACGCCAGATCAGGTCGGGTTTCATGCCGATGACCGAGTAGCGGCCGCGCACGGCACCACCCTCGACCGATTCCAGCAGGAACGCGTTTGCCCGACCGTCCGCCAGCTTGAGCATCGCCGACACCGGCGTCTCCAGGTCGGCCACGAGCGTCGTCCAGACGACCTGAGGGCAGCCGGAGTCGTAGATCTCGCGAAAGCGGTCGAAGTCGGGCTGGGTTCTCATTGCGCCATCTCGTAGAGCCGGACGACGTCGTCGCGATTGACCTCGACACCGAACCGGCCGCGAAGGTCGGCAATCAGGAGCTCGATCACATCGGTCTCCGTGCCCTGGGCGATCTGTTCCTGGATGCTGGCCCGGACTTGGTCCTGTGCGGCGGTGTCGACCGGCTCGATCCGGAGCAGGCGGACGACCACCGCCTGGGTGTCGTCGGAAGCGACGGCAACGCCGCCGACCTCGCCGATCCCGAACAGGATGGCGGGCAGGGCACCCGGCAACCCTTCGGTGAGGTCGCGTCCCGATCGGGTTATTGCCGGCAGCACCGCCGACGGCATGCCTTCGGCGGCGGCGAGATCGGCAAGCGAGGTTCCGCTCCGGGCCTTTTCGGCAAGCGCGTCGGCGCGCTCCTCGGCGATCTCGAGCCGGCGCTCGTTCCGCCAGTCCGTCAGCACCTGGTCGCGCACTTCGTCGATCGGTGCCGTGCGCGGGGCCTCGACCCCGTCGACCCGAAGGATGAAGAACCCGCCGTTGTTGCCTTCGCCAAGCGCGCTCAGTTGGCCCTGTGCGGTCTCGAAGGCGATCTGCAGGAAGCGGCCGCCCGGAAGCCCCTCGGCGTCATCGCCGGCCTTGGTGGCGCCGGAGCGGGCAATCCCGCTGACGGTCTGCAGCGGGAGGTCCATCGTCCGCGCGGCCTCCTCCAGCGTTGCGCCGCCGGCCAGAGCGTCCTCGAGGGCGTTGGCGCCTTCATAGACCCGGTCGAGGGCGCGATCCTGAGCGATCTCATCGCGGATCCGTTGCCTGGCGTCGTCGAAGCTCGTGGTGGTGCCGGGCTGGATCGCCCCCACCCGGAAGACGTGCCAGCCGAACGGGCTCTCCACCGGCGGCGTGACCTCGCCCTGGCCGGCTGTAAACACCGCGTCCGCGGTACCCTCCGGGAGGTCGCCACGCCGCAGGACACCGAGATCCAGGGCAGCCTCGTCCGCGCCGGTCGCGTCGAGGGCGACGGCGGCGAAATCCTCGCCGGCCACAATCCTGGCATGGGCGGCGCGCGCCGGCTCCTCGGCCTCGAACAGAATCTGCTGCACCTCGCGCCGCTCGGGAACGGCGAACTGGTCGACGCGCTCGTCGTAGGCGGCGCGCACCTCGTCCTCGGGAACCTCGATGGTGGCGGCGATGGTGGCCGGGGCGATCTGGACCCACGTCAACGTTCGGTACTCGGGCTTCTCGTAACGGACTTTGTTGGCGTCGAAGTAGCTGTCGAGGGTGGCGCCGTCGGGAGCGTCGGGCTCGGCGACGGCGGCGGCCGGAATCGCCACGACCTCAGCGACGCGGCGCTCCTCCCGGTAGGCGAGCAGGCGGTCCACCACAGGCGCGGGCACGGCATCGATGGCGGTCAGCGCGTCGACCAGCTGGCGACGGGCAAAATCCTGTCGCAGGCGTAAAAGGAACTCTTCCTCGGTCCAGCCGTTGTCGGCGAGATAGGTCTGGTAGCGGGCACGGTCGAGGCGGCCGGACTGGTCGGCGAAGCGGGAGCGTACGAACTCGGCGGCACGGTCGGTCCCGACCGACAGGTCGAGTGTGCGGACGGCCGCCGTCATCAGCCCTTCGGTCACGAGATTCTCGATGACCTGGTCGAGAAAGCCCAGTTGTATCGCCTGCTCAGCGGTCAGCGGAACGCCGATACGGCGGCGGGCGGTCTCGAACTCCTCGGCCACCTCCTGGGTGGTGAAGCGCACGTCATCACCGACCTGAACCGCGACCTTTCCGGCCGGGCTCCCGAAGAAGACGTCGCCGATGCCCCAGATCGCGAAGCTCACGATGAGCAGAACGAACAGGATCTTGACGAAGATCGACGTCACTTGGGATCGGATGAACTGAAGCATCGCTGGGCGCGGCCTTGTAAAATTGAGTCGCTATCGACACCGGATTCCAGTGTCGGGGCGCGGCATCATAGGGAGAGGGCACCCGCCGGGCAACCGCCGAATCCCGCCGGACCCGACGGTTTCCGCGGGATTCCGGCCGAGACGTTGGCTCAATGGACGGACCGTGCTAGACGCGGCTCTTCGCCTGCATGGAAAGGCCGAGACGATGGCGCGCCCCCTGATCGCCGGCAATTGGAAGATGAACCTCGATCGCACCGGCGCCGAATCGCTGGCCCGCGATCTGGCGGCTTCGGTGGCGGCCGCGTCGGCCTTCGAGATGGTGGTCTGCCCGCCGGCGCCCTACTTGGCGATCGTCGCCGCGGCCATCGGCGGCGGCCCGGTCGCTCTGGGCGGCCAGGACTGTCACGCTGAGGTCAACGGCGCCCACACCGGCGACGTGTCGGCCGCCATGCTGCGCGACATCGGCTGCGCGTATGTGATCGTCGGGCATTCCGAGCGCCGCGCCGACCACGGCGAGACGGACGGGGTCGTGCTCGCCAAGGCCGAGGCTGCTCGTGGCGCCGGCCTTGTGCCGATCGTTTGCGTTGGCGAGACCGAGGCGCAGCGCGACGCCGGCCAGACCCTGGATGTCGTGGCGGGCCAGATCCTCGGGTCGGTCCCCACCGGCCTCGACGCGTCCACCCTGGTCGTCGCGTACGAACCGGTGTGGGCCATCGGGACCGGCCGCACGCCCACGGTTGACGATGTTGCCGCGGTGCATGCCCACATCCGGAAGACGCTGGCCGAGCGGTCTGTCGACGCTGCCGGCATCCGCATCCTTTACGGCGGTTCCGTGCAGGCCTCGAACGCTTCCGAACTTCTCGCGGTTCCGAACGTGAATGGGGCGCTGG
>CAYNFA010000414.1:0-4389 GCA_964396345.1 uncultured Thalassobaculum sp. | reverse complement strand
GCGACGTCCCGGCGTGGCGTTGACGAAGCCGACGCCCCAGGCGCCGTCCGAATAGCGGTCGATGCGGGTGACCGACACGGTCTCGGTGTGGAACGCCAACGCCCTCGCCGGCCCGATGTCGAGCGCCACCGCCAGTGCGGCGCGGATCGAACCGCCGTGCATCACCGCCACCACGTCGCGGCCGACGGCGCGCGCCGACCAGTCCTCGAGAGCGGTCCGCACCCGGTCGATCACGTCGACGAAGCTCTCGCCGTTGGGCGCGCGTTCGTCGGCGGGCGCCAGCCAGAATCGCCGGTACGCCTCGGGGTGACGCTCCAGGATCTCGCCCCGGACCCGGCCCTGCCAGTCGCCGAAGCTCTGTTCCATCAACCGCGGCTCGTCGACCGGCGGGTCGCCGTCGCGGCCGGCGGCCCGGATCGCGGCGGCGGTGCGGCGGGTCCGGCCGAGCGGGCTCTGCAGCCAGAGCGCCCCGCCCGGCAAGGTCTCGGCGACTGCCCGGAAAATCGTGGCGTCGTCGACATCGCAGTCGATGTCGTGCTGCCCGTAGATCACCCCGGACGGGTTGATCACAGGGGCGTGGCGGACCAGCCACCAGCGGGTCGGGTTCATCGACGTCTCCTCACGGTCGGGTCGTCATGCGGCAAGATAGGAGGCCAAGGCGAGCAGCGCGGCGATCTCGGCGGCCTGTTCGGCGGCGCCGTAGACATCACCGGTGGCGCCGCCGATCTGTCGCCGGGCGAGCCAGCCGACCGCGAGTGCGGCGGTGGCGGCCGACAGCGCGGCCGCCAGGCCGATGCCGCCCGGCAGCACCATCAATCCGACACCGGCGCCGATCCCGGCGGCCCACAGCGCGCCGACCGCGCCGGGGCGCCCGGCCTCGCGGCCGCGCCCGTCGGCTGACGCCGGCGGCAGCCAGCAGGCGAGCGCCGGGATACCGGCACGGCCGAGGGCGTGAGAGGTCAGCAGGGCCGCGGCGACCGTCTCCAGGTCGGGCAGGGCGGCCAGCACGGCGAGCTTGGCGGCGACGCCGAGGATCAGCGCCAGCACGCCGTAGCTGCCGATCCGGCTGTCGCGCATGATCCGGCGCTTGGCGTCGGCGTCGCGTCCGCCGCCGAAGCCGTCGGCGACGTCCGCCAGCCCGTCCTCGTGCAGGGCACCGGTGACCAGCATGCCGGCGCCGACCGCGACGAGGGCGGCGATCGAGACCGGCAGGCCGAGCCCGTCGGCGACCCAGAAGCCGAGCGCGGCGATCAGACCGACCGCGACGCCAACCACCGGGAACGCCCACGCCGCGTCCATCAGCGGGCGGTCGGCCGGCAGCCGGCCCGGCCAGGGCAGGCGTGTCAGGAACACCAGCGCCAGTCCGACCTCGTCGCGCCAGAGCCGGGTCGGGCGTCCGCTGCCGCGTGGTTGCGTGCCGTCGTTCATTATCGTCCGAACCGCCTCCAGCCTTTCCTGCATCGTCTCCCGCGGTTATAGGCTTGCGCCGGAAAACGCAATCCCGCCGCCGTCCGAAACGCCCGTCCGTCCAACGCCCATCCGCGCGAGGCCCGATGCCCGATATGCCCTTTGATCCGTCCACCGCCTCGCTCGACGAGATCCGGGCGCTGTTCCGCGAGCTGCCTGGGCCGGATCTCGATGCCGGGACCCAGGCGGCGGCGCGCGACGCCCAGCTGACCAAGCCGCGCGGCGCGCTCGGCCGCCTGGAGGAGCTGGCGGCCTGGCTGGCGACCTGGCAGGGCCGCCACCCGCCGCGCCTGCAGCACCCGCGCACCGCGGTGTTCGCCGGCAACCACGGGGTGGCGGCGCTGGGCGTGTCGGCCTACCCGGCCGAGGTCACCGCCCAGATGGTGCAGAATTTCGTGGCCGGCGGTGCGGCCGTGAACCAGCTCTGCCGGACCTTCGATTCCGACCTCAGGGTCTACGAGCTGGCGCTCGAGCAGCCGACCGCCGATTTCACCCAGGGTCCGGCGATGACGGGCGAGGAGTGCGCCCGCGCCATGGCCTACGGCATGATGGCGGTCGAGCCGAACCTCGACGTCCTCTGCCTCGGCGAGATGGGCATCGGCAACACCACCTCGGCGTCGGCGCTGGCCTGCGCGTTGTTCGGCGGCGAGGCCGAGGACTGGGTCGGCCGCGGCACCGGCGTGGCCGGCAAGGCGCTCGAGACCAAGGTCCGGGTGGTGCGCGAGGGCGTGGCGCGGCACCGCGGTGCCGGCGACCCGCTCGACCTGCTGGCGGCGCTCGGCGGGTTGGAACTGGCCGCGATCGCCGGCGCGGTGATCGCCGCCCGGCTGGCCCGCACGCCGGTGGTGCTGGACGGCTTCGCCTGCACCGCGGCGGCGGCCGTGCTGTGGAAGATCGACCCGAAGTCGCTGGAACACTGCATCGTCGGCCATCGCTCGGTCGAGCCTGGCCACGCCCGGCTGCTGGAGGCGATCGGCAAGGAGCCGTTGTTCGACTTCGGCATGCGCCTCGGCGAGGGCTCTGGCGCAACTCTGGCGCTCGGCGTGCTGCGGGCGGCGGTCGACTGCCATGCCGGGATGGCGACCTTCGCCGATGCCGGCGTCTCCGGTCCGGCTTGACGCCATGACCCGGGCCCCCGTCACGCCGCGCCCCTGGACCGTGGAGTCGAGTCGGGCCGGGTACAGCGACCGCTTCCTGACGCATCGGATGGACCGCTGCGTCACCGACCGCGGCCATGTGCTGGACCCCTTCCACGTGCTGGAGCTGAAGGAGTGGTGCCACGTGGTGGCCGTGACCGACGCCGGTGAGTTGGTGCTGGTGGACGAATACCGGCACGGCGCCGGTGTGGTGGTGCGCGGTCTGCCGGCGGGGACGGTCGAGGCCGGTGAGGACCCGGCGCTGGCGATGCCTCGAGAACTCGCCGAGGAGACCGGTCACACCGCCCCGATTTGGATCCGGCTGCCGACCATGTGGGCGAACCCGGCGATGCAGACCAACCGGGTGCACAACTTCCTGGCGCTCGGGGCGCGCGCGACCGGCGGCCAGAAGCTGGATCCGGGCGAGTCGATCGCGGTGGTCCTGAAGCCGGTGGCGGCGGCGATCGGCGAGATCATGACGGGGGCGTGGACGACCCACGGCCTGCACGTCGCGGCGATCCTGGCGGCGCGCGAGTACGCCCTCGCCCGCGCCGCCGGCGATCCGCGGCTGGCGCCGCTGGCGGCGCCAGCCGTCTGATAGCGGTCTATTCGCCGGTCTGCAGCAGGCGGCCGTCGCGGCGGGCGCCCGCGAACGCCCAGGCGAACACCCCGGCGCCGATCGCCACGTACACCGCGTCCAGAACCAGCGCGCCGGCCAGCAGGTCCCAGCGGAACACGTTGTGCACCATGACCGCGCGCATGCCCTCGAACACGTAGGCCGACGGCGTCGCCCAGGCCAGCCACTGGATCGATTCAGGCAGTGTCGAGACCGGGTAGTAAACGCAGCTGATCGGCGCGAACGCGAACAGCGCCACCCAGGCCAGCGACTCGGCGCCGAGGCCGTAGCGCAGAACCAGCGCCACGATCGCCATCCCCATCCCCCAGCCCATCAGCATCAGGGCGACGAAGAAGGCGACCAGCGGCAGCCCGAGATCGAAAAGTGAGAACCCGTACAGCAGGATCGCGATCACCGCCGCCACCCCGGCCCCGAGGCCGGTGCGGATCAGGCTCATGGTCATCAGCGCCGCCAGCAGCTCCCACGGCCTGAGCGGGCTGACGAACAGATGCCCGAGGTTGCGCGACCACATCTCCTCGAGGAAGCAGATCGAGAACCCGATTTGGCCGCGGAACAGGATGTCCCACAGCAGCACCCCGGCGATCAGCACGCCGGCGGCCTCGGCCAGCCAGTGCGAATGGGTGACGAAGAACTGGCTGATCAGGCCCCACAGGATCATCTGGATGGTCGGCCAGTAGGCCAACTCGGCGATCCGCGGCCAGGACCCGCGGATCAGGTACCAGTAGCGCCGCACCATGGCGGCGACCCGCCGGCCGGAGGCGAGCGGGCCGGTCTGGGCGTGGCGGCGGGCGGCGGCGGCGCTCATTGCGCGGCCTCCGCCGCGTCGCGGCCGGTGCGGCGATCACGGGCGATGTCCAGGAACACGTCCTCCAGGGTTTCCCGCCCGTAGCGGGCCAGCAGCTCGGCCGGCGCGCCGCGGTCGACCACCCGGCCGCGGCGCATCATCAGGACGTCGTCGCACAGCCGCTCGACCTCGCCCATGTTGTGCGAGGCCAGCAGGATGGTCGCGCCGGCGGCCTCGCGGTACTCCTCGAGGTAGCGGCGCACCCAGTCGCCGGTGTCCGGGTCGAGCGACGCCGTCGGCTCGTCGAGCAGCAGCACCTCGGGCCGGTTGACCAGCGCCTTGGCCAGCGACACCCGGGTCTTCTG
>CAYNFA010000413.1:0-4391 GCA_964396345.1 uncultured Thalassobaculum sp. | reverse complement strand
GGCCGCGATGGCCAAGGTGGTCGGGCCGGAGCGGCGCTCGTTCGCGCTCGGCCTCGGAACCGCCGCCGGCTCGTTCGGCCAGGTGGTGTTCTCGCCGATCGGGCAGTCCTTCATCCACCAGTTCGGCTGGGAACCGGCGCTCGGCTACCTGGCGCTGTCCGCCCTGCTGATCATCCCGCTCGCCTTCGTGCTGCCGAACATCCAGGCCGGCAAGGGTGAGGTCGTGTACAACCAGAGCCTCATGCAGGCGCTTCGAGAGGCAACCGGGCACCGCGGCTTCGTGCTGCTGACGGTCGGCTTCTTCGTCTGCGGCTTCCACGTCGCCTTCATCACCGTGCACTTCCCGGCCTACGTCTCCGACATGGGGCTCGACCCGACGGTTGGCGCGACCGCGCTGGCGCTGGTCGGGTTCTTCAACATCGTCGGCTCGTTCGGCGCCGGGATGTTCGGGCAGCGCTGGAGCAAGAAGGTCGGTCTGTCGTGGATCTACTTCCTGCGCTCGATCGTCATCGTCGGCCTGCTGCTGGCGCCCAAGACCGACACGACGATCTACCTGTTCGCCGCGTCCATGGGGCTGCTTTGGCTGTCGACCGTGCCGCTGACAACCGGCATCGTCGCCCAGGTCTTCGGCGTGCGCTACATGGCGACCCTGTTCGGAGTGGTGTTCCTCAGCCACCAACTCGGCAGCTTCGCCGGCGTCTGGCTCGGCGGCTACCTGTACGACACCGTCGGGTCCTACGACGGTGTCTGGTGGGCGGGTGTAGCGCTCGGCCTGTTGGCCGCCATCATCCACGCGGCGATCGACGAGAAGCCGCTCGCCCGGTTGAGGCCCGCCACCGCCTGATGCCGACCAACGCCTGACACCAAGGGGCTGGACAGCGGCCCACCGCAAGGCCGATACCGAGGGTATGCGTCGCATCCTGGTCCGGGTATCCCAGCCGCTCGAAGCCGCCGTGGTCCTGATCTTCCACGGCCTGCTGGGGCTGCTCTCGCCATCGGCCGGTTCTAAGGCGGGCGGCTGGCTGATGCGGCGGATCGGGCCTTTGCTGAAGGCGCACCGGGTGGCCCGCAGCAACCTGGAGCGCGCCTTTCCAGGCATCGCCCCCCCGAGACTCGCCGAGTTGCTGGACGGCATCTGGGATAACCTCGGCCGCAACATCGGCGAGTTCCCGCACCTGCGGAGCCTGCTGGAGGATCCGCGGTCGGTCGAGCTGCACGGCGAGGAAATCCTCGACGCGCTGCACCAGACCGGCAAGCCGGCGATCTTCGTCGGCGCCCATCTGGCCAACTGGGAGATCGTCCCGGTCGTTGCGCTGCGCCGGGGAGTGTCGCTTGACGTGGTGTACCGGGCGCCCAACAACCCCTGGGTCGACCGGCTGGTGGCTCGGCGCCGCGTCGATCCGAAGGGCGCGCTGATTCGCAAGGGCGCCGAAGGCGGCCGCCAGGCGCTGAGCGCCCTGAAGGCCGGCCGGTCGCTCGGCATCCTGGTCGACCAGAAGATGAACGAGGGCATCGAGGCCCGGTTTTTCGGCCTCCCGGCCATGACGACCCCGGCCTTCGCCCAACTCGCCCTGCGCTTCGGGATCCCGGTGGTGCCGGTGCGCTTCGAGCGGCTGGGTGGGCCGCGCTTCCGGGTCACCGTCGAGGCCCCGATCGAGCCGAGGCCGACCGGCGACCGGGCCGCCGACGTCGCGGCGCTGGTCCAGGCGGTCAACGACCGCATCGAGGCCTGGGTGCGGGCGCGCCCCGAGCAGTGGTTCTGGGTGCACCGCCGTTGGCGTGACAGTCCCGTGCCGGCACCATCGGCCGCCGACAGCGTTCAGACCGACGCCGGCGCCGGTCGCTCGACCTCACGGAACTGAAGGGCGTGCAGGCGGGCGTAGAGCCCGCCGCGGGCCACCAGCTCGGCGTGAGAGCCGCTCTCGACCACGGTTCCCCGCTCGAACGCGTGGATAACGTCGGCGCCCTGCACGGTCGACAACCGGTGCGCGATGACGATGGTCGTCCGCCCGACCTTGAGGCGGCCGAGCGCCGACTGGATCTCGCGCTCCGACTCGGTGTCGAGCGCGCTGGTCGCCTCGTCCAGCAGGAGGATCGGGGCGTCCTTGAGGATCGCCCGGGCGATCGCGATGCGCTGGCGCTGGCCGCCCGACAGCTTGAGGCCGTGTTCGCCGACCCGGGTGTCGTAGCCATCGGGAAGCTCCGAGATGAAGCCGTGCGCCGCCGCCGCCTCGGCCGCCGCCCGAACCTCGGCGTCGTTCGCCTCGGGCTGACCGTAACGGATGTTCTCCGCCACCGTGTCGTCGAATAGGACGACCTCCTGGCTGACCACGGCGATCGATGCCCGCAGGCTCGCGACCGTCAGGCCGCGTACGTCGTGGCCGGCCACCCGGACGGTTCCGGAGGTTACGTCGAAGAAGCGCGGGATCAGTGACAGAACGGTGCTCTTTCCGGCGCCAGAGGGGCCGACCAACGCGGTGACCTTGCCGGCCGGCGCCACCATGTTCAGTCCCGCGAGAGCCTCGGTGCCATCCGGGTAGGCGAAGTCGACGTACTCGAACACGACCGACGCCGGCGACCGGGGCAGGTCGACCGCATCCGGCGCGTCGGCGATCGCCGGCTGGCGGTCGAGCAGCCGGAACAGCCGCTCGGCCGAGGCCAAGCCTTCCTGCAGGGTGGTGTTGATCTTGCCGAGCCCTCGCAGCGGCTGGTAGGCCATGAGCACGGCGGCGATGAACGAGAAGAACGCGCCGGGGGTTGTAACCCCTTCAATCACCCTCACCCCGCCATAGACAATCACCCCGGCGACGGCGAGACCGCCGAGCACGTCGATGATCGGCTGGACCGCTGCCCGGACCCGTCCCTGTCGGAACGCCAGGCGGAACAACGCCTCGATCACCTCGCCGACCCGGCGCCGTTCGGCCGCCTCCATGCCGTAGGCCTTGATCACGCGGATACCCTGGAACGCTTGCCCGAGCAGCGTCGTCAACTCGCCCATATGCTCCTGCGACTGACCCGACATCCGCCGCATGCGCTTGCCGAGCCGCTGAATCGGCACCACCGAGATCGGCGCCACCACCAGCGCGATCAACGACAGCAGCCAGTCCTGATAGATCATGACGGCGGCCAGAAAGATGATCGATAACCCGTCCCGTCCGAGCCCGACCAGCGCCGTCGACACCGCCTGGCGGAGCGCCTGGACGTCGAAGGTGAAGTGCGAGATCAGGGTGCCGGTCTGCCGGCTCTGGAACAGCGCCACGTCCTGATCCAGCAGGTGGTGGAGAAGCCGCTTCTGCACGTCGGCGACGATGCGCTGACCGACGAACGCCAGCACCGACTCCTGCAGGTACGCAGCCAAGGACTTGACCACGAAGATCCCGAGAACCCCGCCGCCGATGAGCCAGAGCATGTCGCGGTCGCGCTCGACGAACACCTTGTTGACCACCGGGTCCATCAGCCAGGCCGACGCCGCGGTAGCGGCCGCCACCAGCGCCGACGCAATCGCGGCCCCGACCAGCCACGCGAAATACGGCCGCACGAACGCCCGCCAGAGCCGGCCGATCAACGGCAGGCTGCGCTGGTCGGCGATCGGCAGCCCGGGTTTCCCAGGTAATGCGGTCATCGGTCCGCGATCGGCCACGGGGCAAAGGCGCCGCGGAGGTTCTGGGTCGGCATTAGGGGCATGGCCATACGATCCGGGACGCGCTTTCCAGCGTGAAGGCGCTGTGTTAGTGGGTACGGCCGTTTCAACCTAGTGCCGAACGTCCGATGGCGCCACTGATTGTTGGCACTGAGGTCGCCCGCGACCCGGCCGACGGGGGGGTGGGCCATGGCGCCGCGTGACCCCCGGACCGGCTCCGCTGGGGGAGCCTTCCACTCCATACTGGCGGCGGGGCTTGTCCTGTTCCCCACGGTTGGTGCCGCGTCCAAGCAGGCGATGGCGCCGATCGCCATCGCATTGGCGGTCATCCTGCTGGTGGCTACGCTGCGGATCGACGCCCGCGCCGCGCTTCCGGGTCGCGCGGCTGGACTGCTGTTCGCCGGGTTCGCCGGCTACGTGGCGGCGTTTCACCTTCCGCCGGCTCTCGGCGATGGCGGCGTCGGCGAAACGATCGTCAAGATGGGCATGCTGGCGGTCGTGCTGTGGCTGGTCAGCGCCGGCTGGATTACGCGAGTCGCCCCTGAGTGCCTCGCTCGCATCGCGCTCTGGGCGCTCGCGGCACTGGCCGCGGGATCTGGGTTCCTGCTCATCGAACTTCTCTTCGATTCGCCGATGCACCGGCTCGTCAACCACCTGGGGCCTGACGTGGTTGTCGATTCCGCCCGCCACAACCGGCCGACGGTCGCCTTGCTGCTGTTGTCGCTGCCGCTTTCCGCGCTGCTCGCCCGGC
>CAYNFA010000412.1:0-4394 GCA_964396345.1 uncultured Thalassobaculum sp. | reverse complement strand
GGCCGGCCGGTGAGGACTCGCGCCCCGGGCCGGGCGCTTGCTATCGTCGGGCGCGCATCAACCTCCCGGGGAGCCGTCATGACTTCCGAGACCGTCACGATCCCCGCCCGCAAGGGCAAGGCGACGCGGCTTCCGGCCGGCGCCGTGGTGAAGGTGATCAATACCCCGGGAACCCAGGTGGTCGACACCTGGGCGTTCGTCGACGGCGACATGAGCGAGTTCATGTCGATGGAGCACAGCCGGGCGGCGATGAACCGCCTGACGCCGAAGATCGGCGACACGCTGGTGACCAACCGCCGCCGGCCGATCCTGACCGTCGTGGAGGACACCTCGGGCGAGGTCCACGATACTTTCATCGCCGCCTGCGACCGCTGGCGCTACGAGGGGCTGGGGGTCGCGGGGTTCCACGACAACTGCCAGGACAATTTGCACGCCGCCCTGGCCGAGATCGGCCTGACCGCGCCGGAGACGCCGAGCCCGCTGAACCTGTTCATGAACATCCCCTGGGACGCCGCCGGGCGCATCGACTGGAAGCCGCCGGTGTCGGAGTCCGGGTCCTACATCCTGTTGAAGGCGGCGCGGGACTGCGTCGTCGCCTTCTCGTCCTGCCCGCAGGACATCATTCCGATCAACGGTGTCGGCTGCACCCCGCAGGCGGCGCACTTCGTCGTCCTGGACGGGGCGGCGTTCTGACAGCTTCCTGGGAGAGATCTGCATGCCGACCGTCCTGATCACCGGCGCCAACCGCGGCATCGGCCTCGAACTCGCCCGGCAGTACGCGGCCGATGGCTGGCGGGTGCTGGCGACCTGCCGCGATCCCGGCGCCGCCGCCGATTTGAACGCCGTGAAGGGCGACGTCGAGGTCCACCGTCTCGACGTCGACGATCCGGCCACACTGGACGCGCTGGCGTCGTCCCTCAAGGGGCAGGCGATCGACGTGCTGTTCAACAACGCCGGGATCAACAAGCGCGCTTCCTCGATCGCCGAGATCGACTACGACGGATGGGCGCGGACGATGGAGACCAACGTGTTCGGCCCGATCCGGGTGGCCGCGGCTCTGATGGACAACGTGCTGGCGTCGAGCGCCAAGGTGATGGCGTTCACCAGCTCGAAGATGGGCTCGATCGCCGAGAACACCGGCGGCGGCATCATGTACCGGACCTCCAAGACCGCCCTGAACATGGCGGTCGATTGCCTGGCCAAGGAATTGGGCGGGCAGGGGGTCATTGCCGTGATGTTTCATCCGGGCCACGTCCGCACCGACATGGGCGGGCCAACCGCGCCGGTGACCGCCGTCGACAGCGCCGCCGGCATGCGCGCGGTGATTTCCGGGCTGACCCCGAAGGACAACGGGGCGTTCCGCAATTTCGACGGCACGCCGCTTCCTTGGTGAGCGCCGCCGTTACGACCCGAGGGAGGACCCGGTCATGAGCGACAGCGACGCGTCGACGCCGTCAGACGGCGCAATCGACTTCTATTTCGACTTCTCCTCGCCCTACGGCTACCTCGCCGCCCACAAGTTCGACGACATCGCCCGGCTGTACGACCGCACCGTGGTCTGGCGGCCGATCCTGCTCGGGGTGATCTTCAAGACCACGGGCGCCCAGCCGCTGCTCGATATCCCGATCAAGGGTCCGTACACCCGCCGCGACATGGAACGCACCGCCCGCTTCCTCGGCATGCCGCTGGTGTTCCCCGAGGTGATGCCGTTTCCCTCGATCGCGGCCGCGCGGGCGGTCTACTGGGTGCAGGATCGCGACCCGGAGCAGGCGCGCCGGTTGTGCCTGAACCTGTACGACCGGGCGTTCGCGCACGGCGCCGACATCCGCGACGCCGCCGCCGTGGTCGATGCGGCCGGCGAGGTCGGCATCGACACCGCGGCGCTCTCGGCGGCGCTCCAGGACCCGGCGGTCAAGGAGCGCCTCAAGGCCGAGAACGACGCCGCGATGGCGGCCGGGGTCTGCGGCTCGCCGTTCTTCGTGGTCGACGGCGAGCCGTTCTGGGGCGCGGACCGGCTCGATCACGTCGAGCGCTGGCTCGCCACCGGCGGGTGGTGAGCCCCAGCCCATGAGCGTCATCGACTCGCGGATCGACACCCGCTCCGAGGCCTTCCGCGCCAACGCCGAGCGCACCCGCGGGCTGGTCGACGACCTGCGCGCCAAGGTCCGCGCCGTCAAGGAAGGCGGTGGCGAGCGCGCCCGCGAGCGGCACCTGTCGCGCGGCAAGCTGCTGCCGCGCGACCGGGTGCGTACCCTTCTCGATCCCGGCGCGCCGTTCCTGGAATTCAGCCAGCTGGCCGCCGACGGCCTGTACGGCGGCGACGTTCCGTCCGCCGGCATCGTGACCGGGATCGGCCGGATCGCCGGCCGCGAGTGCGTGGTGGTCTGCAACGACGCGACGGTGAAGGGCGGCACCTACTTCCCGATCACCGTGAAGAAGCATCTGCGCGCCCAGGAGATCGCCCGCGAGAACAATCTGCCCTGCGTCTACCTGGTCGACTCCGGCGGCGCCAACCTGCCGAACCAGGACGAGGTGTTCCCCGACCGCGAGCATTTCGGGCGGATCTTCTACAATCAGGCGCGGATGTCGGCCGAGCGCATCCCCCAGATCGCGGTGGTCATGGGAAGCTGCACCGCCGGCGGCGCCTACGTGCCGGCGATGGCCGACGAAAGCGTCATCGTGAAGGGCCAGGGGACGATCTTCCTCGGCGGCCCGCCGCTGGTGAAGGCGGCGACCGGCGAGGTGGTGACGGCCGAGGACCTCGGCGGCGCCGAGGTGCACTCCCGGATCTCCGGGGTGACCGACCACATGGCGTCGAGCGACCACCACGCGCTGGCGTTGGCGCGCGGCATCGTCGGCAATTTGAACCGCCCGAAGCTCCCCAACGTGGAGATCCGCGACCCGGCGCCGCCGCGCTACGACCCGGCCGAGATCTACGGCCTGATGCCGGAGGATCTGCGCAAGCCGATCGAGATCCGCGAGGTGATCGCCCGCATCGTCGACGGCTCGGTGCTGGACGAGTTCAAGCCGCTGTACGGCGCCTCGCTGGTGACCGGCTTCGCGCACATCCACGGCTATCCCATCGGCATTGTCGCCAACAACGGCATCCTGTTCTCGGAATCGGCCCTCAAGGGCGCCCACTTCATCGAGCTGTGCGCCCAGCGTGGCATTCCGTTGCTGTTCCTGCAGAACATCACCGGCTTCATGGTCGGCCGCAAATACGAGGCCGGCGGCATCGCCAAGGACGGCGCCAAGCTGGTGACCGCGGTCGCCACGGCCGAGGTGCCGAAGTTCACGGTGATCGTCGGCGGCTCGTTCGGGGCGGGCAATTACGGCATGTGCGGGCGCGCCTACGGTCCGCGCATGCTGTACACGTGGCCGACCGCGCGGATCTCGGTGATGGGCGGCGAGCAGGCGGCGAACGTGCTGGCCCAGGTGCGGCGCGATGGCCTCGAAGCCAGGGGCGAGACCTGGCCGGTCGCCGACGAGGAAGCGTTCAAGGCGCCGATCCGTGACCAGTACGAGACCCAGGGCCATCCCTATTACGCGACCGCGCGGCTGTGGGACGACGGCATCCTGGACCCGGCCGAGACCCGGACGGTGCTGGCGTTGTCGCTGTCGGCGGCCCTCAACCGGCCGATCGGCGAGACCCGGTTCGGCGTGTTCCGGATGTAACCGGCGGAGAATGCCCATGATCCCCCCCATCCAGCGTCCCGAGACCCTGATCGTCGAGAGGGACGAGCGCGGCGTGGTCCGCCTGACCATCAACCGCCCGGAGATCCGCAACGCCTTCGACGGGGTGCTGATCGCCGATCTCGGCGCCTGCCTGGACGCGCTGGCGTCCGACGAGGCGACCCGCGCGGTGGTGCTGACCGGCGCCGGGGGGATCTTCTCCGCCGGCGCCGAGCTCGGCTGGATGAAGTCGTCGGGCGAGCAGGGCGACCACGACAATTTCCAGGACGCGCTGCGCCTGGCCGGCCTGATGCGCCGCCTCGACCACATGCCGATGCCCACCATCGCCCGGATCAACGGGCACGCCATGGGCGGCGGGGTCGGCCTGACCGCCTGCTGCGACGTGGCGGTCGCGGCCGAGGGCGCGGTGTTCGCGCTCAGCGAAGTCAAGCTCGGCATCATCCCGGGGGCGATCAGCCCCTACGTGCTGCGGGCGATCGGCCCGCGCAACGCCCGGCGCTACTTCCTCACCGGCGAGCGCTTCGACGCCGCTACCGCCCACCGCATCGGCCTGGTCCACGAGGTGGTGCCGGAGGCCGAGCTCGACGCCGCCGTCGAGGCGCTGCTCGCCGAGTTCCTGACCGCCGGGCCGAAGGCGGTGCGCGCCGCCAAGGACCTCATCAAGCACGTCGCCCTCAAGGAAATCGACGACCTGCTGATCC
>CAYNFA010000411.1:0-4394 GCA_964396345.1 uncultured Thalassobaculum sp. | reverse complement strand
AGCGGGAAATGCTCGATCGCGAGGATCACGGCCTGCGGGCGACCCGGCTGATCGATCTGCAGAACGGCGAGATCGGGGTGTCGTGCTCCTGCAACCGTTGCGGCCATCACGCCGAGGCGGCGACAGCGGTGCTGGTGGCGCAACTCGGTCCGGACTATCCGGTGCCGGAGATCGGCGCGCGCATGCGCTGCGGCGCCTGCGGCTCGAAGGACGTGGCCACTCGCCCCGCGTTCTCCGAAGCGCTCGCCGCCGAGCCCTGGACGGCCGTGTCCTGGACGGTCGAACCTTGGTCCGGCGGGCGCCGGGCGAACCGAATGGCGGCCGGCTAGCACGGCGTGCCGGGTCCTGGCGGGCAAATTCTGCCGACGGGAAGGACGGACGCCCCGAAATCCGCCGTGGCGGCGCCTGCTCCGGCGCACGAATCGACGGAATCCCGAAACGCCGGCGGTCGGCATGACGGTTGCAGCCGGTAGCGGGCGACCCGCGCCAAACACTGGTCGCCACGCAACCCTCGAACGGAGGCGCCTCCGACATGTCAGGCACCATCAACACCGGACTGCAGCAATCCGAACGCCGGCGGGATCGCCGGATCGACGCACCTATGACCATTGTCATCGGTAGCACTCCCTACGGGATCGGCGACTGGAGCCCGAGAGGCGCCCGGATCGTGGACTACGTCGGCTCGCTTGGCCCCGGCGATGTCGCGCAGCTGCGGGTGCTGGTGCCGACCGCTGGCCCCGGCGCCCTGTTCCGCACCGAGGGACGGGTGCAGCGGGTCGATGCCGCCAACGGTTCCCTGGGCTTGGCCTTCGAGGGGATCGACACGGTCGCCTTCACGACGCTGAACCGCTATTTTCGGGAACGGCTCGTCCGGGGCCAAGTCTGATCCATGACCGCCGAGCGACGCATGCGCCGACCGATCGTCTCCGCCTCCTCGACATCGGCCGGCCGGGTTCCTTCCCGGCCGGCCGATGCCGTACCGATCGACGCAGGCACCGCGGAAGCCCGCCCTGCGGGAGATGAAGAGCCGCTGTTTCCGAGCCTGCGCCGCCGGCCGGCCGAGGAGCGCGCCGACGAGATCGTGGAGGCGCTGAAGGACGCAATCCTTAATCCGGGACGGGTCGGTGGCGGCACCGGCATGGCCTATTCCGACTGGGCGAAGGTGGCGCACAAACGCATCACGCGCGCGATCCGGGAGGCCGAAGCGTCGGCGTCGCTGCGCGAACTGATGTCGGCCCACCGGATTGGCGGCCTGTGCCTGCGCGTCGGGTTTCTGCTGCTGGCCTCGGTGATGGCGTTCACCGCGTTCTGGTATGGCGTCGTCGATATCTGGCGCAGCCACGGACCAGCCTGGGGTATCGGAGCCACTCTCTCGGCGATCGGCCTGTCCCTGGCGTTCGTCGTGTCGGGACTCCTCATGAGCAGCAGCGACATCGAGGAAATTCGCAACAAGGTGCGCGGCCGTCTCGACGACGATTGAACCGGCCCGCACGTCGAACCTGCGCGTCCCGCGATTGCCGGCCGACCCGGCCGGCGGCTATCGTCCCGCTAGCCACATCGACCGGGAGACATCCATGAAGCTCGACCTGACCGGCAAGCGCGCGATCGTGACCGCGGGCGGCGCCGGGATCGGCCGCAAGACCGCCGAACTGTTCGCCGCCGCCGGCGCCCGGATAGTGACCTGCGACCTCGACGCCGATGCGCTGGAATCCGCCAAGGCGGCGATTCCGGGCCTCGCCGGCTCGGTATGCGACGTCGGCGACGCGGCGGCGTTCGAAGGTTTTCTCGACGACGCCATCGAGCGGCTCGGCGGCCTCGATATCATGATCAACAACGCTGGCACCGCCGGCCCGACCGCGCCGGTCGACGAGGTCGCACTCGAAGACTGGACAGCCTGTCTCACGGTCAACCTGACGAGCGCCTTCCTCGGCACCCGCAAGGCGGTGCCGGCGCTGAAGGCAGCCGGCGGCGGCAGCATCGTCAACCTCTCCTCGGCAGCCGGAAAGTTCGCGTTCCCGATGCGCAGCCCCTACTCGGCAGCCAAGTTCGGGATCGTCGGCTTTACCCGCACCTGCGCGATGGAGCTTGGCCGCTACGGCATCCGGGTCAACTGCATCCAGCCGGGGCCGGTCGAAGGCGCCCGCATCGACCGGGTGATCCGCGCCAAGGCCGAGGCCGGCGGCATCTCCGAGAACGAGATGCGCGACCGGATGACTTCCGGCACCCACCTGCGATCGTTCGTGACCGCGGCCGACATCGCCCACCAGATCCTGTTCCTGTGCTCCGATGCCGGCTGCCGGATCACCGGACAGTCGCTCAGCGTCGACGCGGGCCTGGAAGGCCTCACCTGAGCCTATGGCCCAGCGCCTCGCCCGGCTGCTGGTCTGGCTGGCGCTCGGCCTGATCGCCCCGGCCCTGGCGGCGGCCGCGGATCCGCCAGAGGCCGCGATCGCGGCGCTGAACACCGCGCGCGCCGTGCGTGGGGTGCCGCCGGTCGTCGAGCGGGCCGAACTGACCGCCGCGGCCGCCGCGCACGCCAACGACATGGCCCGGCGCGGCTATGTCGGCCTCGATCCGCCGGGACGCGGCGTGTTCCGGGACCGCTTTATGGAGGCGGGCCATGTCCCGGCGGCCAGCCGCACGCTGCTCGCCGCCGGCTATCCGGACGCCAGCCTTCTCATCGAGGCCCTGATGGGCAAGGACGGAACGGCGGCAGCGCTCCTTGACCCCGCAGCCGGCGAGATCGGCGTCGGCTACGCGCCGGGCCCCTATCGCATCGCCGACGGCAGCATCGTGACCCACGCCTGGCTGCTGGTGCTGGCCGAGACACGGTTCGCGCCGGTGGCCGACGCAACCGACGGCCTTGTGTTGGCGATCAACCGCGCGCGGGGTCTCCGCGGCCTGCCGCCCGTGATTTGGGCACCGGAACTGGCGGCGACGGCACTGGACCATGCCAGCGACATGGTGCAGCGCGGGTACTTCGGGCACGATGCGCCGGGCGGCTCTCAGGTTTTCGAGCGGGCCCGCAAGCGCGACTACAGCTTCCGCGGTCTCGGCGAGAATCTGGCCGTCGGCCAGGTCTCGCCAGACGAGGTCGTCGAAGGCTGGACCGACAGCCCCGGGCACGCCGCGGTTCTCTATCACCTGGATTTCCAGGACGTCGGGGTGGCCTATCTTCCAGGGCCGCTGGACGCACCGCCGCGCAGCTTCCGACATGTCTGGGTCGCGGTGTTCGGGGTCCGGCGGTCAGACGGCCGCCCCGCTCAGTAGAGCGATGGGAGCAGATCCGGAGCCAGCCACGCCAGCGCAATGGCGATCACGCCGGGAATGGCGGTCAGGAGGGCAGTCGTCAACGGCCGCAGGCCAGGCGATCCGAGCCCGGGAATGCGCACGGCCAGCGCCGGCACCGCCGGCTGCACCAGGACACCGGCCAGCACCAGCAGGACCAGCGAGGCGTTCACCGGGGTCTGAAGCGCGGCGTGGCCGGCCAGGACCATGGTCGCCCCCGACGCGCCGAGCAGACCGGCGGCGCCCAGCGGGAACCGACGCACCGGCCAGTTGCAACCGAGCCAGGCGAGGCCCACCGCCGCCAGCGGCAAGCTGACGGCAGCGACCCCGGGAACCCCGTGCAGCACGCCCAGCACCGCCATCCCGGCCGCGATGACGGCGGCGGTGATTGGCCCGGATAGCCCGTCGACCGAGATCAGGTGCAGGCGGGCCAGCGCCAGCCCAAGCACCAGCGACACCTCGCCGAAGCGGTAGAGGTTGCTGCCCTCGGTGTTCAGCACGTCGCCGCCTCCGAGCCAGGCGATGCCAAGCGCCGGCCAGACCAGGGCGACCATGGTGGCGGCGACCCGGCCGCGTGTCGCCAGATCGACCGCCAGCCCCAGCAACGCCCCGCCGAGGGCGAACCAAGCGAGTTGGTCGAAAGGGTCGGTCGGCGGCAACCAGGGCCAGCCGGGCGCGACCGCGTAGGCCGCAACGAAACCGACCGGCAGGCCGAGAGCGGCGGTGCGCGCGCCGACAACGCGGCCGCCGGCCAACCGTACCAGCACGACCGCCACCGTGGTCGCGGCCAACGGGACCGCAAGACGGGCGATGAGGGCGTCGATGAGTGGCATCAGGTCAAACTGGCAAGGATTGGCCCGCGGGTCATCTGCGAAACGCGCGCAATTCACCGCACAGGCGGTTGAGGAACGCCGCCGGGTCCAGGTCAACGACCACGTCGGCGTTGGGTTCCGCCGACGCGAAGTCCGCGATCGTGCGGCCGCGCTCGGGACCCGCATCGGTGATGACCGCCAGCCGCGCCGGCCGAATCTCGAACAGGTCCGGCCAGATCGGCACCGCCACCGCCATGGCATCGTGGATAAAGACGCCCGGCCGGTCGCGGCCGA
>CAYNFA010000410.1:0-4408 GCA_964396345.1 uncultured Thalassobaculum sp. | reverse complement strand
CGTCCTTTTCGCTCTGATAGACCCAGTACGAACCGACGCCGCCGGCACCGAGGATGGTCAACGACACCAGGGTCGTTAGCAGCCACCGCCGAACACCCGCCACCGGGCCAGATTTCCCCACCATCGGAATATCTGATCATGGCATCCCGGAACACGTCAGTACGGGTTTTCCGACTCTCGACAGAATGCCGATCGAGAATCGGTTGAGACAGGCGCGCTGGAAGACGCAGCGGGTCCGGGCTGGCGCCGCTAGCGCATCGCAGCCGGCACCTCAGCGCGCCGGCGCGACGCCAGCGGCCTGGAGCCGCCAGCCAACCGGCGCAGCAGCGGCGAGGTCTCGTCCAGCACCCTCCAGACCGGCGCGACCTCTTCGACCGAGGCGCCGGCCGCGAGCTGCTCGGCGACTGACTGCGCGAGGTTGCGCAGATGGCGGCCGGTCGCCACGGCGCAGGCCGAATCGGCGCCCTGCCCATCGGCGAGGTCCAGGCGCAGATCCTTCACGCTGCGGCTCTCGCCGTACGGTATCGCCCGAACCAGCGCCTCAACCTGCTCGGCGGTCGGGACCCACACCGGGCCGGTGTCGCCGGAGATCGGCCGTCGTATCGGCGCCCCTCCGAGTTTCACGCCGCTCATCGTCACCGCGCCACCGTCACGTCCAGACGTGGACAGGCGGAATACCTCATCTTGAGCACTTTCGACCTCCCCTCGGATTTCGACGAGCATGAATTGAAAACAGGTTACAATTTCGTTAAGGCGAACGCGACCGAGCCGCCTCCAGGGGTGCGTGCTGCCACGTCGGGCACAGCCCTAATCGACGAATCTGACACCGGGAACGATGCCGGAGATCCAGCGCCGGTGCGGGGCCAACCGGGCGAACCACGAGGTATCGCCGTACTGCGCGGTGCCAGTCCCGTTGGAGTTGACGCCCACGATCACCCAGGCGGCACCCGACCGCATCCACGCCGACCCGCCGCTGTCGCCTGACCCCAGCAGGCCGACCAACGGGCTCGCCGGCTTGGAGGCGCCGCCATACGGGTTGGGGACGCCGCCGTCCTCCCTGGGCAGGAAGACGCCGAGATAGTTGCCATGGTCCGCGTCGCCCGGCGACGGCGACACCAGCGCCATCCAATAGTCGACGACTCCTTGCGCCGCCACCTTGTGGGAGCCGCGGTAGAACCGGTCCTGTTCGCCCGTCGAGCCGATGCCACGACTGCCGAAGCCGACGAACGTGATCAGCTTTCCGGCTTCACCGTCGCCCGCGTACAGGAGCGGCGGCGGTCCGGCGTCGGTCACCGGCGCGCTCAGCCGAAGAACCGCGAGGTCGAGGCCGGTCCTGTACTCCAGGTCGCCGTCCCAGTCGGCATGGATCCACAGCCTGTCGGCGCGCAGCACCCGGCCGCCGGGCGTGCGCACACGATAGTCGCCGGGATCGCCGGGAAGATCGAAGATGTGCGCCGCCGTCAGGATGTAGCCGCGCCCGTCATGGTTTCCGATCCAGGTCCCGGATGCCTCGCCCCAAGTCCGCTCGTTGCTCCCGAGCGCCACGACGGGATCGAATTGCGGCTCCGACGCCAGCGCGACGTGCGCACCGAACCCGGCAGCCTCCCTGCCCTTGGCGCCACCCTGGGCGCGCCAGGTGCTGTCGAGGATGACCACCGCCGCAGCCGGCGGAACGAGGCTCGCCAGCACCGCCAAGGTCACCAAGACAGCGACACCCGACACCCGCCTCGACATCCCGCATCCCCCGATGCCGCCCCGGGCGCGACGGCGCCCAGCCGTGACGCTAGTCCTGGACGAGCACCCCGTACCAGCCCGAACCTTCGTAAGTCTCGTAGCCCGGCGTACGATGGAATCCGACCATGGCGCCCTCGGCAGTAGCGAACGTTCCTGAATCCCGCCCGTTCGTCTTGATGCCGAACGTGGTCGCGAGGGTCTCGCCCTGACGGGAGCGTGGCCGTGCTGGCGATGCGGAACTTCCTCGGCGTCGGCATGCCCGACGAGGACGTCGAGATCACGCTGGCGGTGGCCGTCACCAGCCTTGCGGTCATGGTCGCGCTCAACGTGTGTGGGGGGGGCCGGTTGAGGCTGTTCTGCACGCTGATCGGCATCCTCGTCGGCTACGCGATGGCGACTGTTCGGACCATCCGATCTCTATGGCTTCCACGCAGCCCCGCTGGTCAGCCTGCCGCGACCGCTGGCGTCGGGGCTGGCCTTCGACCCCGGCCTTCTGGTGCCGTTCACCATCGCCGCGGTCGCGATCGCCTTTAACGGCGTCGGGGCGATCACCGCGGCGCAGCGCGTGGACGACCCGGACTGGAAGCGGCCGGACATGGAATCGCTGACCCGCGGCATAACCGCCGATGGATTGGCGAACGTTGTCGCCGGCCTGCTCGGCGGCTTCGGGCAGGCCTCGACCGACCTCGGGCGCCGTCGGGCTGTCGCAGGCGACCGGCGCCAACAGCCGGATCATCGGCTTCGCGATCGGCGCGCTGCTGATCGGACTCGCCTTCGTGCCGAAGCTGGGCGCCCTGCTGCTGGCGATGCCGGCGGCGGTCATCGGCGCCGCGCTCACCTTCTCGGGCAGCTTCCTGGTTACCTCGGCCATCCAGATGATCGCCTCGCGGATGCTCGACTCGCGCAAGGTCTTCGTCCGACCTGTTGGAGCCGACCGCCATGCGACCGAGTCCGGACGCCGTTCTCGAGGACGACGGTCACCTGCTGCTGGCGCGCTACATGCTCGGCCGGGCCGCCAGCCGCGCCCGCGCCGAGCGCCGGGGCGACCTTTCGAACCTGACCCTGTCGCTGGACAACTGAAGCCGATTCGACCGGCGAGCGGCCGGCGGCACCAAGGGCCAAGCCCGCCATCCGGGCCGCGCGCGTTGCGGCCTCGCCGCCTCGTGCTATAACGCCGACCGGCTTTCACCGGGAGACGACACCGTGGCCGACCGTCCCGATATCCTGGTCCTGAACGGACCCAACCTGAACATGCTGGGCGTGCGCGAGCCGGCGATATACGGGCGCACCACGCTGGCCGAGGTCGAGCAGAACTGCATCGCGGAGGCTGAACTGCTCGGGCTGGAAGTTGATTTCCGGCAGTCGAACTTCGAGGGCGAGTTGGTGTCGATCATCCAGCAGGCCCGCGACGAGCACGATGGCATCATCATCAACGCCGGCGCGTACACCCACACCTCGGTGGCGATCCACGACGCGCTAGCGCTGACCGACCTGCCGGTGATCGAACTGCATCTCTCGAACACCTTCAAGCGCGAGCCGTTCCGCCATCATTCCTACATCTCCGACGTGGCGGTCGGCGTGATCTGCGGTTTCGGCGCTCATGGTTATCTCCTCGCCTTGCAGGCGATGGCGAAGCTGGTGGGCGTCGTCGACGACGGGAGCACCTCGTGACCAGCGACTTCAACGACGAGCTTGTCCGCCGGATGGCGGCCCTCCTGGAGGAGACCGGGCTCGGCGAGATCGAGTACGAGACCAAGGACCTGAAGATTCGGATCGCCCGGCCTGCGGTGCACATGACCGCGATGGCGGCTCCGTCGCCGGTCCAGATGACTGCGGCGGCGCCGGCCACGGCGCCGGCGGCGACCGTCGAGACCGGTGAAGCCGTGCCGTCGCCGATGGTCGGGACCGCCTACCTCGCAGCCGAACCCGGGTCGGCGCCGTTCGTGCAGCCCGGCAGCAAGGTCGCCAAGGGCGCCACCCTGCTGATCGTGGAGGCGATGAAGGTGATGAACCCGATCATCGCGCCGCGGGCCGGGACCGTGAAGGCCGTGCTGGTGGATAACGGCCAGCCGGTCGAGTACGGGCAGACCCTGGTCGTGCTCGAATGACGCTCACCTTCAGGCCGACGGGAGGGCGCCGGTGTTCGAGAAGGTCCTGATCGCCAACCGCGGCGAGATCGCGCTGCGGATCCACCGCGCCTGCCGTGAGATGGGCATCAAGACGGTCGCCGTGCACTCGACCGCCGACGCCGATGCCATGCATGTCCGACTGGCCGACGAGAGTGTCTGCATCGGCCCGCCGCCGGCCCGCGACAGCTATTTGAACATCCCGGCAATCGTGTCTGCGGCCGCGGTGACCGGGGCCGACGCCATCCACCCGGGTGTCGGGTTCCTGTCGGAGAACGCCGCCTTCGCGGAGATCGTCGAGGCCCACGGCATCACCTTCATCGGCCCGTCGCCCGAGCACATCAAGTCGATGGGCGACAAGATCACCGCCAAGCGCACCATGATCGCGCTCGGCATCCCGTGCGTGCCTGGCACCGAGGGCGCGGTCGCCACCATCGAGGCGGCGCGCGTCGAGGCAGACCGCATCGGCTACCCGGTGCTTATCAAGGCGGCGGCTGGCGGCGGTGGGCGCGGTATGAAGGTTGCCGAGGCGCCGGAGAACCTGGACG
>CAYNFA010000409.1:0-4410 GCA_964396345.1 uncultured Thalassobaculum sp. | reverse complement strand
ATCGTCACCCGGTCGCCACGCTGCCGGGCCAGATCGTGAGGGGGGCGAACCACCAGGCAGTCGGCCTCGGCCAGCTTCGACATCATCGAGCTGTCCTGGCGAGTGAAGGGGGTGACGAGGCGCCGACCTTCGGAATCGCTCTGCGACGTGGCGCGCATGTAGTCCTGGCGGCGATCGTTCGGCTTCAAGTCGATTGCCAGCACCGCTTGGTTCAGCGCCACCCGTCCCGCGTCGAGCCCCAGCATTCGCTCGAGCGCCGGCCGCAGGAACACCGTGGCACAGACCATGGTCGACACCGGGTTGCCGGGCAGACCGAGCATCGGCACGGCGCCGAAATGACCGAAGATCAGCGGCTTGCCCGGCCGCATCGCGATCTTCCAGAACCCTACCCGCAGAGCGTCGGCCCCGAGAGCGCCGTCGCCGAGCGCCTCCTGGACCAGATCGTGGCGCCCGACCGAGGCGCCGCCGCTGGTCACCAGCAGGTCGGCGCCGCGCGCGCCGGCGGCCATGGCGCGCAATGCCTCGCGGTCGTCCGGCGCGATGCCGAGGTCGATGGCCTCGCCGCCGACCGCCCGTACCACCGCGGCGAGCGCGTAGGCGTTGGACGAAACGATCCGGGTCGGCTCGTCGAGTTCTCCGGGCCGGACGATCTCGTCTCCGGTGGACAGGATCGCTACCCTCGGGCGCCGCCTGACCTTGATCCAGGGAACGTTCATGGCGGCGGCGAGCCCGACGTCCCGGGCGGTCAGTCGGCGGCCGCCCGGCACGCCGATGTCGCCGGTCCGGAAGTCGAGGCCTGCCGGGCGAATGAAGGTCCCGGCGGCGGCCCCCTCGCGCACCACGATCTCGGCGCCGTCCTCCTCGGAGGCGGCGTCCACATCCTCCTGCAGCACGATGCAGTCAGCGCCGTCAGGGACCGGTCCGCCGGTGAAGATCCGGACTGCCTCGCCGACGCCGACGGTGCCGGCGTGGCCGCCACCCGCCGGCGCCGAGCCGACTCGCCGCAGCCTCGTCGGCACCGCGGCGACGTCGGCCGCGCGCACGGCGTAGCCGTCCATCGCCGAGACCGCCATTGGGGGCTGGGTGCGCCGGGCGGTGATCGGATCGGCGGAGACCCGCCCGAGCGCCTCCGACACCGGGACGACCTCGGCGGCCAGCGGCGAGAAGGCCTCCAGGATGCGGGCGAGGGCGTCCTCGACCGGCAGCAGGTCACTCGCCACGGAATTCTCCCGACTTGCCGCCGACCTTGTGAACCAGTCGGACGTCGCCGATCGTCATGGTGCGGTCGACCGCCTTCACCATGTCGTAGACGGTGAGGGCAGCGACCGACACCGCGGTCAACGCCTCCATCTCCACGCCGGTTCGCCCGGTCAGCCGGCAGGTCGCCTCGATGTCGACGGCGTTGCGCTCGGGATCGACGGCGAGGTCGACCTTGACCGAGGTGAGGGCGAGCGGATGGCAGAGCGGGATCAGGTCGGGCGTCCGTTTCGCCCCCATGATGCCGGCGAGCCGGGCGACCGACAGCACGTCGCCCTTCTTGACCCCGCCGCTGCGGATCAGCGCGATGGTGTCTGGCGAACAGTAGACCGCACCGCGGGCCGTCGCCGAGCGTTCGGTCTCGGCCTTGCCGCCGACATCGACCATCCGGGCGTTGCCGGCCTCGTCGAAGTGGGTGAAGTCGCTCATCAAGTCACCCGTGCGTTGGTTCGGTCAGGCGACGGCCGCGGCTGGTCCGGCCAGCAGCGTCCGCGTGGCCGCGGCCACGTCGGCCTGGCGCATCAGGGACTCGCCGACCAGGAAACAGCGCGCGCCGACCCGAGCCATGCGGGCGAGGTCGGCCGGTTCGTTGAGCCCGCTCTCGGCCACCAGGATGCGATCCGCCGGCACGCGGTCGGCCAGGGTCTCGGTGGTCGCGAGGTCGGTGGTCATGGTCTTAAGGTTGCGGTTGTTGACGCCGAGCAGCGGCGACTTCAGGGTCAGTGCCCGGTCAAGTTCGGCCGCATCGTGCACCTCGATGAGGACATCCATGCCCCAGGCGAGGGCGGCGTCCTCCAGTTCGACGGCCTGGGCGTCGGAGAGCGCCGCCATGATGATGAGGATGCAGTCGGCGCCGAGCGCGCGGGCTTCGATCACCTGCCAGGGATCGAGCATGAAGTCCTTGCGCAGCACCGGCAGCGTCACCGCCGCGCGCGCCGCCACCAGATAAGCGTCGGCGCCCTGGAAGTATTTCTCGTCGGTCAGCACCGAGAGGCAGGTAGCCCCGCCCTCGGCGTAGGCACGGGCCAGCGCCGGCGGGTCGAAATCGGCCCGGATCAGCCCTTTCGACGGCGACGCCTTCTTGATCTCGGCGATCAGCCCGTAGCCGGCCCGCGACGCGCCCCGCAGCGCCTCCGCGAACCCGCGCGGCGCGTCCGCGGCTCGAGCCGCGGCCTCGACCTCGGCAAGCGGGCGGGCGGGCTTGCGAACGTCGACCTCGCGGCGCTTGTGGGCGCAGATCTCGGCGAGCACGTCGCTCATGCTGCCGCCCCCCGGTTGGTGACCGCCACCAGGGCCGCCAGCTTGGCCTTGGCCTTGCCGCTGTCCAGGATCTCGGCGGCCAGGGCCACGCCGTCGCGCAGGGTCGCGGCCTTGCCGGCCACGATCAGCGCGCCGGCGGCGTTCATCAGCACGATGTCGCGGTATGGGCCCGGCACGCCGTCCAGAACCGCGCGAAGGGCGGTCGCGTTGTAATCCGGCTCGCCGCCGCGCACCTGTTCGATGGACGCCCGCGGCAGGCCGGCGTCCTCCGGGGTGATCTCGAAGGTCTCGATCTGGCCGTCGGCCAGCGACGCCACCGTGGTGACGCCGGTGGTGGTGATCTCGTCAAGGCCGTCGCCGTGCACCACCCAGGCCCGCTCGGAACCGAGCTTGACCAGGGTCTCGGCCATCGGCACCACCCAGTCCTTGGAGAACACGCCGATCAATTGCTTCTTCACCATCCCGGGGTTGGAGAGTGGCCCGAGCAGGTTGAAGATCGTGCGCGTGCCGAGCTCGACCCGGGTGCCGCCGACGTGGCGCATGGCGCTGTGATGGCGCGGCGCCATGAAGAAGCAGATCCCGGACTCGTCGAGGGCGGCTTGCACCAGCCCCATGTCGCAGTCGATGTTGACCCCGAGGTGGGTGAGCACATCGGCAGCACCGGCGCGCGACGACAGCGCCCGGTTGCCGTGCTTGGCGACGACGACGCCGGCGCCCGCCACCACGAAAGCCGCGGCGGTCGAGATGTTGTAGGTCTTGGCACCGTCGCCACCGGTCCCGACAGTGTCGATCGCGCCCTCGGGCGTCGGGATCTTGAGTGCCTTGGCCCGCATGGTGCGCGCCGCCCCGGTGATCTCCGCCACCGTCTCGCCGCGCACCCTGAGCGCCATCAGGAAGCCACCCATCTGCGCCGGGGTGGCGTTGCCCGACATGATGATGTCGAAGGCCATCTCGGCCTCGGACTCGGTAAGGGTTCCACCGTTTGCCACCCGGGCAATCAGCGCCTTCATATCCTGGATATCACCGGTCATGTTGATCTTCAGCCGTGGGTCCCCGACCGTTTCAGGCGCGCTTCGATCTCCTCGATGGGCTGGATCGGTGCACCGTTGAAATCGGCGAGACGCAGGAAATTGGCGAGCAGTCGGTGGCCATGCTCCGAGGCGATGCTCTCCGGATGGAACTGGACGCCCCAGCAGGGATACTCACGGTGCTTCAGCCCCATGATCACCCCGTCGTCGGTCCAGGCGGTCTTCTCGAGCACGCTCGGCCATCGCTCGTCGGCCACCACCAGCGAATGATAACGGGTGACCTCGAAGTCGCGCGGTAGGCCCTCGAACAGGCCCTTGCCGTCGGTGTGCACGGTGGAGACCTTGCCGTGCATCGGCACCGGGCCGCGCCGGACGACCCCGCCGAAAACCTGACCCATCGTCTGGTGTCCCAGGCAGACGCCCAGCATCGGCACCGTCGGGGCCAACCGCTGGACCAACTCGACGCAGATGCCGGCCCGGTCGGGATCGCAAGGACCCGGCGAGATGACGATGCCCTGCGGGTTCATCGCCGCGATGGCATCGACCGTGATCCGGTCGTTGCGGTGCACCTCGAACCGCGCCCCCAACTCCCCCAGGAAGTGGTACAGGTTGTAGGTAAAACTGTCGTAGTTATCGATCAGAAGAAACATTTCAGCAGCTTGTGAAAGTTTGTTAAGATTGAGCCGCAACGCGATCTCGTTACCTTAACAACCCGATCACCGGCACGGAAGCAGCAAGCATGGCGAGGCGCGCAGGGCCGCGTTCAGGGCGCAGACGACACCCCGGCGCGCGCGCGTCGTGGCGCCGTGCCCTCACGCTGCTGGCCGCCGCCGGCGCCCTGTTCGGCACCGGTATCGGTGTTGGC
>CAYNFA010000408.1:0-4419 GCA_964396345.1 uncultured Thalassobaculum sp. | reverse complement strand
AGTCGGACAGGGACTGGGCGGCGTAACGCTCGAGCCCTTGGAGCGACGACGTTCGACGCAGTTCCCGGCCCTGCAGTTCCGGCGGCACCTTCCAGCCGGGCTCGACGCCATCCAGCCGTCCGGCCATCTCGTCCTCGCGGTGCGGCAGCACGACGACCACGGCGCTCGAAATGCAGTGCTCGCCGTCTCGGCCTGCCGGGGTGTCGGCGGCCCGGCCTCCGCTCAGGGACCGTCGCCGGTCGAAGCCGTCATCGGTGGTGAAACGCCAGCACCTCGGAACGGCGGGAGGGCCGCGGCGGAGCCTGGCCCGTCGGCAGATCTTCGAGGGTCTCGGCCACGCCGCCTCCCCGCCAGTTCGCGCCACAATCGGGATTAACGATTTCTTGGGCGATTGATGCTCAATATTCGGTCAAACTATCCCCGCGTGTTTGAATGCCCAGCCCGCCAGCGCGAAAGAACGCGCTCCGCGCCATGGAAGGACCCGCTTGCCCGACCGACCAGCGCCCGCGCATGATGCGCCATGAGGACTCCGGTATCCGAAGAGGGGCCGGCACCGGTGAATCCCGACTCGTGGGGGGACGACGATCTCGGGCGGCTGGCCAGCTACTGGCAGGAACTCGCGGCGCAGGCCCGGGGTGTTCCGCCGCGTGCGGCGTTCGACCCGGCCCGGGTGGCGAAGTTGCTGCCCCGGCTGATCGTGGTGGAGCATCTCGGTGACCAGGATTTCCGCTACCGACTGCTCGGCACCGAGGTCGACCGATTCACCAAGTCCCGCTACACCGGACGGCGGACCTCCGAACTCGAGGGGCACGGGCCGGGCAACCGCATCCACGCCCTATACGTCTCGACGTTGCTGTTCGAGCGGCCGGTAGGCATGGCGCTGCCCTATATCGGGCGGAGCACGGTTTGCACCTCGGTGCGTCAGATCGCGGTGCCGTTCCGAACCGGCGCAGAGCCCGACCAGGTCATCTCGCTCATCGAATTCGTGATGCGTCCGAACGTCATTCCGCGGCTGCTGGCGGCCTCCGAGCGTCGGCTGATCTGAGGCCGCGCCGGGCCGCTGGTGGCGGACGGCCCGGTGGGCTATAGCAGCCGGGCATGTCCACGCTCGCCCTGCCCGAGACCGGCATTCTGCTGCTGGTCGCCTTCGCCTTCGCCGTCGCCGGGGGCATCAAGGGCGTGGTCGGGCTCGGTCTGCCAACGATCTCGGCGGCGATCATGGCGAGCGGGATCGACCTCCGGCTGGCGGTCGGGATCCTGATCCTGCCGCTGCTGGTCACCAATCTCTGGCAGGTGCTGCAGGTCGGCGCCATGGGCGTGCTGGCGCGACGGTTCGGGGTGCTGAACCTCTCGGCCAGCGTAGGGCTGTGGATCGGCACCGAGATCCTGTTCGCCGTCGACCCGCGCTGGATGCAGGGCGGACTCGGCGTGCTGCTGCTGCTGAACGCCGCGTTCCAGGTGTTCGGCGGCATGCCGGTGGTCCCGCGGGCGCGCGAGGCGGCGCTGTCGGTCCCGGTCGGGTTGGTTTCCGGCGTGATCGGCGGCATGACCGGCAGCCAGGGCATCGTGATCGCGGTGTATCTCGCCAGCCTGAACCTGACCCGCGACGAATACGTCCAGGGCGTCGGGCTGTCGTTCCTGCTGACCGGCGTCGTGTGGGCGGCGGCGATCGCCGCCCAGGGCGGCATCACGTTGGAGACGCTGCCGCTGTCCGGGCTGGCGCTGGTGGTGGCGCTGGCGGCGATGGCCGTCGGCACCCGCGTGCGCCGCCACCTGCCGCAGGCGCGGTTCCGGCAGCTGGTCTTCGTCACCATGGCGCTGCTGGGCGCCAACCTGATCCGCAAGGCGTTCATGGGTTGACCGGTCGGAACCTGCTTGATCGCGGCTTCGCGCGCCGGCATGGTCGGCCGACGGGAGGGCGGGCCCAGCGCGCGGTGCGCGGCGTCGGCGGCAACTCCGGGGGGATCTGGCCGTGCCGCTGCAAGTCGTGTCGATGGCGAATATCAGTTGCAGCTTCGGCACCGCGCCGACGGCCCTGAGCGTGATTCCGACCGCGATGGTCAACGCCGGCGGCTTGCCGGCCGGCTCGATCATGGATTATGCGCCGCTGGTGAACGTGCTGACCTTCGCCATGTGCTCGAGCCTGGCGAACCCCACCGTCGCTGCGGCGACCGCGGCAGCCCTGGGCGCCTTGACCCCGATGCCCTGCATCCCGGCCACCGCGGCCCCTTGGACCGCGGGCAGCGCCACCGTGATGGTCGGTGGAAAGCCGGCGCTGCACGACGGCTGCAAGCTGATGTGCTCCTATGGCGGATCGATCTCGGTCTCGGTCGCGGGGCAGTTCACGGTCAACGTGGCCTGAAGCAGGCCGGTGGGGCGATGGCGTGGGCCGGGGGATGCTCCTCGCCCGTGTCGGTGGCGGCGGTGTGCGCTTGCGGTTCCGGGGCGGCCAGCGCCGCGCCGAGGAAGAAACGGGAATGGACATCGATCAGACTGAAGCGGCGGCGCCTGTCGGCGGAAATGACAACGGCCAATTGCTCGACGGGACCGTCACGCGCCGGAACGATTTCGGCGTCGTCGTCGAGCAGGCCACCTTCGATCGCGGCGTGTTGCACGGGACCTTGCGCCAGTACGACGAGCAGGGCCGGCTGCTGCACGAGGCCGAGTTCCGCAGCGGCGTCCTCCACGGCCTGGTTTTCAGCTACGATGCGAGCGGTCTGGTCACCGCCGAGACCCTTTATGCCAGCGGCGTTCGGAACGGACTCTCGACGATATTCAATCGGGGCCGCCCGGTGATGTGCGCGGAGTACAAGGCGGGCGTGCTGGACGGTGACCTGTACACCTACAGCGATGTCGGCGAGGTTGCGGCGATAACGCCCTTCGTCGCCGGTCTCAAGCATGGCGTCGCGACGGTTTTCCGGCCCGACGGCTCGACCCTGCGCACCATAAACTTCGCGGACGATCTGCCGCATGGTCCGACCGAGGATTTCGACGACAAGGGGCGCCTGATACGGCAGACGATGTATCAAGCCGGTATGAAGCACGGCCCGACCACGGAGTTCGACCCCGGGGGGAAGGTCACCTCGGAAGTCCGATACCGTGAGGACAAGCTGGTGGATCGGTGAGTGAACAGCGGCGACTGATCGTTCGTACCGCGCCGGCTTCGTCTTTTTGCAACGATATCATGATATTTGGACAATGATCGACGCTTGACTTCATGCGCTGCACTGCGCCGTGACCTGTGCGGTTGATGTGGTCGCATCGGTCCCGCGTGACGAAGAGCGGAAAATCCGGCAGGGGACAATTCGGGTATGGTCGACAATTACAGTCAGAAGCTGGAATTCGCGGTCAGCGGCGAGCCGTCCGACAGCTTCGCGGTGTACCGGATGTCCGGTCGTGAGGCCATCTCCGAGCCGTTCCGCTTTGAGGTGGACCTCGTATCGCAGGACCCCGACCTGGCCCTCGACGAATTTGTCGGAAAGGAAGGCGTGCTCACGATTACCCGGCTCGAGCAGACCCGCAAGGTGCATGGAATGCTCGAGAGCATGGAACTGCTCGGGAGCACGCCGCAGTCGAACTTCGTATACCGGGCGGTGCTTGTGCCGCGTCTGAAGCGGCTCGCGTTGACGCGGCAGAACCAGATCCACGGCACCGCGGCACCGGTGTCGGTGCGCGAGGTTTTGAACGACGAGCTCTCCGCCAACAGCCTGAAGGGCAGTCCAGCCTCGGCGGTATCCGGGCGGCTTGGTATGTACGACTTCGAGTTGTGGCTGACCCAGGAGTATCCGCAACGCGACTACATCGTGCAGTCTGACGAGAGCGACCTCGCCTTCATCTCGAGACTGTGTGAGAACTACGGGATATTCTACTACTTCACGCACAACAACGGACGCGACGTGGCGGTGTTCGGCGACTCCCGCGTTGCCTTTCCGCAAGCCGGCGGTCCGGGCAGCGTGGCCTACCGGCCGGCCAGCGGCCTTGTGAACGCTGCGGAAGCCTCAGTGTACCGTTTCTCCTGCCGCTCGACGATGGTGCCGGCGCAGGTTTGCCTGCGCGACTATAACTATCGCATCCCGACGGTGTCGCTGGAGGTCGAAGAGACCGTCGACCCGAACGGGCACGGCGTGGTGGTCGAGTTTGGCGCTCATTTCCGAACCACGCAGGAAGGCCGTTCCCTGGCCCGGGTGCGGGCCCAGGAATTGCTGAGCCGCAAGCAGGTGTTCGAGGGATCGAGTGACAGCGTGCACATGGTCGCGGGCGCCGTGTTCGACCTGAGCGGCCATTTTCGCCGAGACTTCAACACCGGATACCTGCTGACCTGGGTCGAGCACGAGGCCACCCAGGCGCTGTCCGGTATTGCCGAGTTCACCGGCGCCGAACATCAGACCGCCTATCGAAATCGCTTCGAATGCCTGCTGA
>CAYNFA010000407.1:0-4447 GCA_964396345.1 uncultured Thalassobaculum sp. | reverse complement strand
AGGGGCCCAGGGTCAGGCGGGGGGGGGCAGGGGGGGGGGGGCGGGCAGGGTGGCGGGCGGGGGCAGGGTGGCGGGCAGGGGGGCTGTCAGGGCGGCCGGGAGGGCGGCGGGGAGGGCGTCGACGAACCGTGGCATGGCGGCGGGAAAGCCACGCCCGGCCGAGCGTGACTCGCTTCGACGCGCAGCTTGGCGGATGACCGAGTGAAAGTCGATCTCGCGCATCGGCCGCCCGAGTAGGAACCCCTGGACGGCGTCGCAGCCGTGCGCTCGCAGAAACGCCAGTTGGGCGTCGGTCTCGACACCCTCGGCCACCACCTCGAGCCCAAGCGTGTGGGCCAGTCCGAGAATGGCGGTGGCGATCGCCGTGTCTTCCTCGTCGGTCGGCACGTCTCGCATGAACGAACGGTTGATTTTCAGCGACGGCACCGGCAGCCGCTTCAACAGGCCGAACGAGGAGTAGCCGGTGCCGAAGTCGTCGATCGACAGCCGCACGCCGAGGGCGCGCAGCCGCCGCAGCACGTCGACGGTGCTGTCCGGGTTGCGCATCACGATCCGCTCCGTCAGCTCCAATTCGAGCTGACGCGGATCGATCCCGAGTTCGCACAGCAGGTCGTGCACGAACTCGAATAAATGCGGCCGGTCGAACTGCCTGAACGACAGGTTGACGGCCACGCTCGGCTCGAAGCCGGGGGATCCGCCGATGGCGTTCCAGCGCTTGGCCGCGTTCAGCGCTTCGCGCAACACCCAGTCGCCGATCGGGACGATCAGCCCGGTGTCCTCTGTGACCTCGATGAACGAGGCGGGCGGCATCATGCCGCGCTCGGGGTGGTTCCAGCGCAGCAGCGCCTCGGCTCCGATCAGGCGCGGAAGCCCGGCCGCGAGGGAATACTTGGGCTGGTAGTGCAGCTCGAACTCGCTGCGGTCGAGCGCGCGCCTCAGCGACGCCTCCAGTCGCAGCCGCTCCGATGCGCCAGCCGTCGCGCCTACCGTCGGCAGTTCGACGCCGTCGCCGCCGCGCCGCTTGATGGCCGACATGGCTGCCGTGGCGCTGCGGATCACTGGTTAGCGAGGATTGTCAGAATAGATTTTCCACTATTCGGCAGCCTGACGATCGCGTGCCGGCGGCTCGACGGCAAGTCCCTTGTCCTGCTCGAACAGCCCTGCGAGATGGGCTGCCGCCTCCCTCGACGACCGGATCAGGGCGGTCTCGTCGCCGTGGATGCGGTACTGCTCGCGCAACAGTGTCTCGTCGTAGTCCTTGAAGGTCTTGGCGATAGCATCCGCCTCCCGGGCGGGGATTCCAAGGGAGACGAAGACCGAGCGTGAGAGGTCGACGCTGGCGGCGAACATCTCGCGGAACACGGCGTGAACGCCGACCTCCATCAACCGATAGGCGTGGAACCGGTCGGCAGCGCGCGCGAGCACCCGGACGTTCGGAAAGTGCATCCGCACCATTCTGGCGATCTCGATCGCGCGCTCGCGATCGTCGACCGCAATCACGAACACCTCGGCTCGGCCGGTTCCGGCGGCCTCGAGAACCTGCAGGCGGTTGGCGTCGCCGAAATACGCCTGGTTGCCGAAGCGCCGCGCCACGTCGATCCGGGCATCGTCGGAATCGAGCGCCACGAACTTGATCCGGCGCATGTTAAGGAGCCGGCCGACGATCTGACCGAAGCGGCCGAAGCCGGCGATCACCACCCGCGGTTCGTCCTCGTCGATCTCCGAGGGCAACGGCTCGGCGGTCGGGGCGCCGGCGAAGCGGCGGCGCGCCCGATCGGCCAGCGCTACAGACACGGGCGTCAGGGCCATCGAGATCGCCACCGCCAGGATCAGGAAGTCGGCGGTGGCCCGGTCGACCGCGCCCGCGCTGGTCGCCTGGCCGAACAGCACGAACGCGAACTCGCCGCCCTGCGGCAGCACCGCGGCCAGCGCGAGCGAAGCGTCCCAGCGGATCCGGGCGGCCAGCCCGATGCCGATCAGCACCACGATCTTGATCGCCATCAACCCGACCGCTACTCCGAGCACCGCCAGCGGTGATTCGATGATCAGGGCCAGATCCATGGACATGCCGACGGCGATGAAGAACAACCCGAGCAGCAGTCCCTTGAACGGTTCGATGTCACCCTCGAGCTGGTGGCGGTACTGGGTGTCGGCCAGCAGGACGCCGGCCAGGAAGGCGCCGAGAGCCATGGACAGGCCGATCTGCTCCATTACCAGCGCCATTCCGAGAACCACCAGCAGCGCCGCGGCGGTGAACAGCTCCGGGACCTCGGCGGCCGCCACCAGGCGCAGCAGCGGGCGCAACGCGAACCGGCCGCCGATGATGGCGACGGCGACCGCCGCGAACGAGAATCCGATCGATAGCCAGTCGGTCTCGGTCATGCGCGCCGCCTCGTCGGCGACCTTGGCGATCGAGGCGCCGGCGATCCAGGGAAGCACCGCCAGCAGCGGGATCACCGCCAGATCCTGGAACAGCAGGATCGAGAACGCCGCCCGTCCCTGCTGGGTACGCAGTTCCTTGCGCTCGGCCAGGGTCTGCAGCGCGAAGGCGGTCGAGGAAAGCGCCAGCACAAGGCCGATGATGACCGCGGTCTGCAGGCGTTCGCCGAGAAGGTAGGCGGCGCCCCCGATCGCTGCCGCGCTCAGCATGACCTGACTGGCGCCGAGGCCGAAGATCGGTCTGCGCAGCCCCCAAAGCCGCGATGGCTGCAGTTCGAGTCCGATGACGAACAGCAGAAGCACGACGCCGAACTCGCCGAAATGCAGGATCGCGTCGACGTCCGACACCAGGCCGAGCAACGACGGCCCGATCGCGACCCCGGCGGCGAGATAGCCGAGCAGCGCGCCGAAGCCGAGGCGCTTCAGGATCGGGACCGCGATCACCGCGGATCCGAGGAACAGGACGGCGTCTTGGATGAGTGCCATGGCACCAAGTCTAGCATGTCCGAAGGCTGTTATCCGCTATCCCGAGCGGTGCGGTAGCCGATCAGAACCGCCGCCGCACGCCGAGCGTCAGCCAGTTCGAGCCGCCGTTGTCGGCGACCACCCCGTAGGCGTTGGAGCGGTGGTGCAGGCGGGCGATGGCGCTCCAGGGCCGGTCGGGCAGTCCGACCTCGACCTCCGCCATCCAGTACAGCAGCAGGCGCGCGCTCTCGCCGTCGCTCGCCACCTCCTCGGCCGGAACCTGGGTGGCGTAGGACGGGCCGATGCCGAAGGCTAGGCTGGTCGGCAATTGTTCCCGCCAGGGCACGCCGCGCCAACGGCCAACCACCAGCGCGTTGAACTCCCAGTGGTCCTGGTTGCCGAAATGCCGGACTGTCTGACCCTCGACCTCGACCGCCCAGCGTTCGGTTCCGGCCAGTTCGCGTGACAGCGCGACCCCCGCAAGATAAGCGTCACGGACACCGACGTTGTCGAGGGTGGCGATCTCCCGCCAAGTGTTGTCAGCCATGCGGGCGCCGAATGCCGTCACAGCGTTCAGAGCCTCTTCGCCAACCGCGACCGCCGGCGCGAAGAACACCGACACCACCGGCAAAACAACCGACATCCGGGATCGCTTGACCATTCCTGGCTTCCTCGCTGCTTGCTGCGAAGTTCCCCTCTTTGGACATGGTCCGCGTATTACGGTTGTCGACCCTCCCGGCGTCGACGGGCGGTCGCCGGTCAGGCGGCGAGATGGCGGGCAGCGGCCTCGACGACACTCTGGTCGGCGGCGTCGAGGGTGAAGCGCAGCCGCGCCGATGACGCGCCTGTCTCCACGATCTGGCCGGCCAGCCGGCGGCCGTTGACCACAAGCGTTACGAGGTCGCCCGGTCGGCCGTCCATGCCGCATCTCGAAATTGATCGCGGTCAACGCCCGCGATCGCCCGCGGCCTTGCCCCGATTTCACGCTGGCGCGTATCGTCACCGCGACCAAGCATCGACAACACGCCAGGGAGACCCGCCATGGCCGCCACGATCTTCGGACCCCGGATCATGCTGATCGGTGGCGGCGCCATCGCCCGCACGCCGGAGGTGCTCGGCAAGCTCGGGGTGACCCGGCCGCTGATCGTCTCCGACCCGTTCATGGTTTCCTCCGGCATGATCGCCGCGCTCACCGGGCCGCTCGAGGAGGCAGGCATCCTTCACGGCGTGTTCTCCGACACCGTCCCCGATCCGACCACCACCGTGGTCGAGGCCGGCGTGGCGACCTTCGCGGAGGGCGGCTACGACGGGTTGATCGGTTTCGGTGGCGGCTCGCCCATGGACACCGCCAAGGCCATGAACATCCTGGCTGCCCACGGCGGACGGATGCGCGACTACAAGGTACCGAACGGCGTCGACACCGCGGCGGTGCCGCTGCTCTGCATCCCGACCACCGCCGGCACCGGCTCGGAGGTCACGCGCGGCACGGTCATCACCGACGTCGAGAGCGACGAGAAAATGCTGATCATGTGCCTTGGCGGGC